>JAUXEH010000242.1 GCA_030620655.1 Candidatus Aminicenantota bacterium
GGCCGGTGCCCCCTAGGCAGAGGACGAGCACGAGCATTCCCAGGATTCTTCTCATCTTAGTGTTTCGCATCAGCGTTATAAATGTTGCATGGACTATCAGACAGTATATTATACACGAATGGAAAGCCTGAAATATGACTAAAAGGAGCATTTCAATTATTTTTTTGGCCAGGCTGGTTTTTAAACAAGAAATATGCTATAATTCCCACAATCAATTAAGGTCCGGCCTTAGGTTTGGGCCGGTTCTAACCTAGAGGGAATATCCATTTAACAAAGTGGCAACCTCCAGTTTGGAACTTTGAGAACATTATTAAGGAGTATGTCACAATGGCTAATGGAACTGTTAAATGGTTCAACAGCAGCAAGGGCTTCGGCTTCATCGAGCAGGAAGACGGTCCGGATGTGTTCGTTCATCATTCCGCGATCAACTCTGCCGGCTTCAAGTCCCTCAATGAAGGCGACAAGGTTACCTTTGACATCGAGCAAGGCCCCAAGGGTCCTGCGGCAGCGAATGTCACGGTAGTCTAGCAGCTATTTCAAAGTCTTAACGGGGCACGCCCTCAACCATGAGGGAGTGCCCCTTTTCCCCCTCCCTTTTCATCCTGATAGTACAGTATTCCTCTGCATTGACATTCAGTCTATTTCCTGCCCCAGGCGGACACCAAAAAATAGCCGGAAAGGACTGAGGGCTCATTCGGTCCTGAGGGCCTCGATGGGTTCCAGTGCCGCGGCCTTCACTGCCGGCCGGCTGCCAAAGATCACTCCGATGCCGGCCGCCAGGGCCAAGGCGAGAAGAGTAGCGTCCCATGATACGATAGCCTTCCATCCCCCGAATTTCGAAGCGATCACGATGAAAAACATGCCCAATATGGCGCCGGAGATGCCCCCCAAGCCGGAGAGGATCAGGGACTCCAACAGGAACTGATTTCTGATATCACGCCGTCGAGCGCCGACGGCCCGACGGAGCCCGATCTCTCTTCTTCTCTCCCGATAGGCCATCAGCATGACGGCGAGGATGCCGATCCCACCGACCAGCAGCGATATTCCGGCCACACTTCCTACCAGCAGGGTCAGGGTCCGTGTGGATTCCCTCTCTGTCCGGACCAGCGTGGCCTGATTCTGTATGGTGAAGTCATCGGCTTTGTCCCGCAGCCGGTGCCTCTCCCGCAGCACTTCTCTTATTTCCGTTTCCGCACGCTGCAGAAGCTCGTACCTGGACACTTGAATATGAATCTTTTGAACGAAGGTGGTTCTTATCAGCCGGCGCATGGCCGTGTTCAGGGGAATGAGGATCCGGTCGTCCCGATCCACGCCGTTTGCGTCTACTCCCTTGGTTTTCATCAGGCCGATGACTTCGAAGGGAGCGCGGCCTATCCGGATCTGATGACCGATTGGATCTTCGCCCTTGAAAAGTTTCTCCACGATCACAGAGCCCACCAGAGCCACTCTCAGGGCGGCATCATTCTCGACCGGATCGAAGAGGCGGCCAGTTTCGATCTCGATGTTGCGGACCCGGAAAGCGGCCGGTGTGACCCCCACGACATCGGTCATCAGGTTTTCGGATTCCCACTGGATGTTCAGCTTGCGGCTGGTTTCGGGGGCGACCTCGGCGACAGAGGCACATTGGGCGAGGAGGGCGGCGGCGTCATCGGGGCGCAGGGTCGTCACGATCGCCGATTGTCTCTCGCGGCCGCCCACCAGGGTCACAGTGCCGGCGTTGACGACGATCAGGTTTGTGCCCATGTCGTGGATCATGTCAAGGATGTGTTTTTGTGCCCCCCTCCCCATCGAAACCATGACAACGAAGGCCGCGACTCCGACAGCCACGCTGGTCACACACAGGAAAGTCCGAAGTCTGTGGGCGGTGAGAATCTTTATGGACAGATCGACAGATTTTGAGACTTTCAATCCGGTCTGCCCCTTCTAGATCCTCCCATCTTTGAGTTCCATGATCCGCTGCGCGTGCGCCGCAACCTCCCGGTCATGCGTTACCAAGATGATCGTTCTGCCTCCCTGATGAAGGCGCTTGAAGATCTCCAAAAGCTCTTCCGTGCTCTGGGAGTCCAGGTTGCCGGTCGGCTCGTCGGCCAGGATGACCTCAGGATCATTGATCAAGGCTCTTGCGATGGCCACCCTCTGCTGCTGGCCTCCGGACAATTCATTGGCGAGGTAGTCCTTCCGGTCCTCGAGCCCGACATCTGCCAGCGCCCGGCCTGCGCGCGCCGCGGCATCTTCAGGATATACGTCGGCATAGATAAGGGGCAGCAGCACATTGTCGGTTGCGGTCGTGCGCTCCAGCAGGAAGAACTGCTGGAAGACAAACCCGATCTTCTTGTTCCTGAATGCGGAGAGCGCATCATCGTCGAGCGTCTGTACGTCGACTCCGTCCAGCTCGACCTTCCCTTTCGTCGGTTTATCCAGGCAGCCGATGATATTCATCAGTGTGGATTTCCCGCTTCCCGATGAACCCATGATTGCCACGTATTCCCCACGATGGATCGAAAGGGATATGCCGCGCAGCACTTCCGTGGTAACAGAGCCTTTGGTATAGGATTTCTCGACGTCCTTGATCTCTATCATGTCCTTAAGGCGTCCACAGGGTTCTGGTTGGCAGCCCGCTTGGCTGGATATATTCCAAAAACGAACGCAATGACGCAGCAGGATGCGAATGCGGCAGCCAGAGCCAGGGGCGTGATCCTACTGGATGCCACCTCCAGGCTCGAAAGTACCAGCGAGCCGACGAATCCCAGGGTGATACCCAGCAGGCCTCCCATTATCGATATGATGAGGCACTCCAGCACGAACTGGTTGAGGATATCACGTTTCCGCGCCCCCAGCGCGCGGCGGATCCCGATCTCGTTTTTCCTTGCCGAGACGGACGCGAGCATGATGTTCGTGATGACGATGCCTGCGACCAGCAGAGACACCGCGGCAATCCCCGTGAGCAGGTTCATCAGGGATCTCGCGGTCCCGTAGGCCAGGTCGATGAGGTCCTGGGGAGTCCGCATGGCGAAGTCGTCCGGCTCTCCTTCTGCTGTCCGGTGGCGTTCCCGCAGCAGGGCCCGGACGTCCTCCACGGTCCTGTCCAGAGCGTCGGTATCCGCGACGGTTATGACGATCTGTGTCAAATGAATGTCCCGGAAGAGCCTTTTGGTATACGTGGTGATGGGAACCACAATGCGGTTGTCTCGATCTCGTCCTGCGGAGGATATGCCCTTCCCTTTGAGCTCTCCCTTGACGGTGAAGGGAACCTCCTTGATGCGAATGGTCTGACCGACAGGATCCGTGTCGCCGAACAGATTCTGCTTGACGGTCTGCCCGATGAGACAGACCCTGGCTGCATAGGTCGTGTCTTGGTCGGAGATGAACTCTCCCTTACTGGGCCCGAAATCGCGGATCTGGGCCCACACCGGTATGACGCCGAATATTCTGGTCAGGGTGAACTGGTCGCTAAACTTCACCTCGACTTCTTTGCGGTCCTTTACGGGTGCAACAGCACGGATATTGCCCACGTGCTGTCGGATGGCCTCTGCGTCTTCTTCGACCAGGGACACGACTTCGCGGCTGCCCGAGGGGAGCCCCGTTTGTTTGTCCGTACCCGGCCGGACCTGCAGCAGATCCGGTCCCTGCCGGTTGACGGTATCCATCACTTCTGCGTATGCGCCGCTGCTGACACAGATAATAAGGGTGAGGGAGGCGATGCCCACTGCCATGCCCAGCACCATGATGAAGACCCGCAGCCTCTGGCCTCCCATCATACGAATCGACTCTTTTATTATCCTTGCTGATCTGGCCATCAAACCTTCCCTTCCAGCTCGCTGTGATCCTCCAGCACCTCGTCCCCTTCCTTGAGACCCTCTGTGATTTCGAGGTATCGGCCCTGCCTCCATCCGATGCTCACGTCGCGCCTGACAGGCTTTCCATCCTCGAGCACATATACGAAGTTAGAACCCTCGCTCTTCTTCACAGCTCCCGCAGGCACCACCAGGACATCATCACGGGGTTCGAGAAATATGGAGACATTGGCCGTCATCTCCGGCCGAAGGGCGACCGAAGGGGGTTGGATGCTCTTGACCACAGCGGTGTAGAACACGACGTTTTCTCTAAGGATAGCCTTGGGATAGATCGCCACCACTTCCCCTTCTATCTCTGTGGACGGGAAAGCCTCAACCATAAATGCGGCCTTCTGGCCGATCTTGATCTTCCCGATATCCACTTCATCCACATACGTCTCGACTTGGAGACGTTCGAGATCGATGATCGTCACGAACGTTGGGGCACTCAAACCCACGGCCACGGTTTCTCCCTCCTGCGTGAAGACCGACGCGATGGTCCCCGAGATGGGGGCGCGCAGGGTTGCATAAGACAGTTCTATCTCAGCCACTTTAAGCTCGGCCCGGGCCTTTTCGACTTCCGAGGCCAGCTGCTTCAGGTCCTCCTCAAGCCTGTTTCTGGTGAGCTCCAGAGCCTTAATGCTTGCATCCAGCTCTTTTTTCGCAACCTGGAGCTCCCCTTGTGCTTGATCGAGTGCCTGCTGCGAGGACAGCTTTTCTTCGAAAAGAGCTTCCTGCCTCTCATAGTCTGCGGCCTCCAGGTCGTGGATCGCCTTCAAACGTATCCTCTCGGCTTCCGCTTTCTCGACCTCGATGGGCCCCAGCACTTCCCGTGCGGCGAGGTTGAATGAGGCCGTATTGTGCTCGGCCTTTCGCTTTTCTACGTTTGCTTCCAGCTCTTCCTTCTCCAGCTCCGCGATAACCTGCCCTTTTGTCACCAGGTCCCCGATATTAGCCCGGAGCTGCTCCACTTTACCAGGAATGCGGGCACCCAGGCGAACCTCAGCCCCAACCTGGGGTTTCACCGTGCCGAGGGCTGTAACGGCGAGCGCGAATCTTTGTTTCGTGACTCGAACTGTCTTATACTTCGAGTGTGTTCCTTCTGATGGGCGGCACTGGATTAAACCGATTGCAAGCACGCATATCGAGATAACAAATAAGATATTGCCTTTTCGGAGGGTCGGCAGCTTGTTTTTCGTCCCCATTAAGAATTCCC
>JAUXEH010000371.1 GCA_030620655.1 Candidatus Aminicenantota bacterium
AAAATGAAAGCGTATCACGGCAAATCAAGTTCTTTACATAAGGTGATTGCAGGAAGCACCCTAACGTCATTTTTCTTATAGTCTTTCTGTCCTTGATGGACTTGATAGAATTTGGGGATTTGGACTCGTTCCTTGAAATAATGAATCGAGGAGCTGATATCTTTTTCTCCAGTTTTACATTCCACAGCAAACTCTGGTTTTCCATCTTTGACCACGACAAAATCAATCTCCCGTTTGTCTGTGTCTCGGAGAAACCGGAGTTCCATTCGGTATCCTTCCGTGTCTTCGATGAATTGACAGTACTTGAGTAGCTGGGAGGCGATAAAATTTTCAAATCTTGGGCCGGCCTCCTCTATCAGGGACCAATCCCATAAATACAGTTTTTGTTCCTTTCTCACTGCCCTTACCTTTGGAGGGCCGTAGGGTGGGATGCGGAAACAATAATACATTCTTTCGAATATCTTCAGCCAGCGCTCAACTGTTTCATGGGCAACTTGGAGAAGCTCTTTTAGGTTTTTGACAGACAGCGGCGATCCTACCCGATTGGGAAGCTCTGATGCAAGAAGCTCGAGTAGACTGATTTCTTTCACTGTTTCAAGGTCTCTAATATCATCATATATTACGCGCTGCAGCCTTTCTCTCTGCCATCTGCGCCAGAATTTTTCTTCCGACTTAAAGAGCGGCTCTGGAAAGCCTCCGAATTTCAGGAGAAGATCCAGAACATCTTTAGTGGGCTCAGCGTCCAACTCTCTGAGAGAAAACGGATGCAGACGGTAATAATTGTATCTTCCTTGCAGGGAATCTCCTCCCTTGCTGTAGTAATCCAGTCTGGCTGATCCAGTAATCAAAAATGATATCTTTCCCCTATTCTTGTCGAAAAAACCTTTAACAAGATTGCGCCATCGGGCAAATTTGTGAATTTCGTCCAGGATGATAATTTTTTCGTTTGGAGGAAGTTCGCCCCGAAGCAATTTTGATTTATCGGAAACATCATCCCAGTTGAAATATGCTGGGGATTTTGTATTGGGCTCAGGTAGGAAGCTTAATGCTAATGTTGTCTTACCTACCTGTCTGGGGCCGCCGATAAAGACCATCTTAGATTTGAGGTCCGATGTTACAGGCTTTTTGATGTATCGATCATGAATTTTGCTCATAGTAAAATCAATATAACACGATTTTAGTCATGAGTAAAGTAGAGTTGACGTGAAATTAGCAAGGAACATCTGTCCTACCGCGGAGAATTTATCGGTTTATCGTGAATGGTTACGATTTCGTGATTACAGTGATCTCAAATTCGGCATTTATGTTCCAAAAAAGATATTTACCGACAAATGGCAGGACCTGTATATTCGGGATATCTGCCGCTATGGAAATTTGTATTCCCCTGCATATATAATCCCTGGAACGTCTTTTATTTTTAATAATTCTCTCACTTTATAGGCAGGAGATGGTTTTTTTGTTTGCACAAATCCTGTCGCAGTAAAATCAGCAGAGAGCACCCTTGAATCCCCTTAGAAATATTCACCCCTTTCCTTCAGGTCGATGACGGCCTTGATGACGCCGTCGGCGTAGCCGGCGGCCAGCTCCAGGGCTTTGCCTGTTTCGGCCAGGGCAAAGGTGTGGGTCGCCATGAAGGCGGCGTCGATGGCCCCCCCGGCCATGAGGTCGAGGGCCTTCTGCGTGCAGCCGTTCTGGCGGCGGATGTTCTGGATGCGGATCTCCTTGCGCCGCAGCCCGTGGATGTCGAACGCCACCCGGTCCGTCTCGGGGACCCCCAGGATAAAGAGTGTTCCTCCCGGATTCAGGATCTCCACGGCCTGGTCCAGGGCCTCCGGATCGCCGCAGCATTCGAAGACGGCATCCAGGCCCTGCTCTCTGCTCAATATCCCGGACACGATATCGGTCTCGTCCGGGCTGGCGGCCCAGGCCGCTCCTGCCTTAAGGGCGGCCTGCAGGCGATCCTCCACCTTATCCGTGACATAGACCGTTTCCGCACCCCCGGCCCGTGCCGCCAGCAGCACGCTGAGCCCGATAGGCCCGGTCCCCAGGATGCCGATGGCCTTCGGCTTGGCATCCTCCAGGAAGCCCGCCGCATACACGCCGATGGCGAGCGGCTCGGCCAGGACCCCCTGGCGCAGGCTCAGCCTGTCGGGCAGTTTGAAGCAGTTGTGTGCGGGCATCACGATGTATTCCGAGAGGCAGCCGGGAAGCTGTCCCGGGCATCCCAGGAAGCGCAGGCTGCGGCAGGTGTGGGGGCGCCCCGCCCGGCACTGGTCGCATTCCCCGCAGGATACGGCCGGGTCGACCGCCACCCGGTCTCCGGGCGCGAGGGCACCTGCCAGGGGGCCGCACATCTCGACCGTACCGGTGCATTCGTGCCCGATGGTGAAGGGGTATTCGACCACCTGATTCCCGATGCGGCCGTGCAGGTAATAATGGACATCCGAGCCGCAGATGCCGACCGCCCCGACCTTGAGGAGGACGCCACCGTCATCCGGCAGCTGGGGAAGGGGGACCTCCCGCACAGCAATAGAGCGGGGTCCTGTCAACTGCGCGGCCTGCATGACGTCCATTATCGATTATCCCCGTCTCATCCGAAGGGGCTCTCGTCCGAATAGAGGAGCCCGGTCGGATGAGGGAAGGCGATGTCTTCGACTCCCAGCATCCGAAGCGCCGCGAACAGAGCCTGACCAGCGTGCTGGAAGGCCACTGCGGTGTGGTGGGGGAAGCGCTGGCCGATCAGCACATGCCGGTAGAAGCGCCCCATCTCCTTCACGGCGAAGACACCGATGCTGCCGAATGAGCGGGGAGCGATGTCCAGCACCCGGCCCTCGGCGATGTAGCTCTTGAGCTTGGTGTCCGCGGTGGACTGCAGCCGGAAGATCGTGACCTCCCCGGGCCGGATCCGGCCCTCCAGCGTGCCGCGAGTGACGTCCGGTTCCTTGTCCGGCTCCATGAGGCGGTGCATGATGAGCTGGTGCTTCATCTCCGGGA
>JAUXEH010000055.1 GCA_030620655.1 Candidatus Aminicenantota bacterium
GGGGAAAGCCCGACCTCCTGCCCGACACGTGCTTCCAGGTCTTTGAGTGTCAATTTTGCCATCGTTTCCGCTCCTGAGGGGATTAAGGCTACCTTACACGCCGGCCGGACACGAGTCAAGGATGCGTCCCGAGGAAGTCCGGAGGTTTAAGGTGAGGATGAGTGGTCGTGGATGATGCGCCACCCTTGGGGAAACCGTTTGAGGATGATGGTGAACAGGCCTTCCCGGACTGAATCCGGATACTCCAGGTGGTAGCGTCCCAGGACGTAGGCGGCGTCTTCCGATAGGACCTCGATCTCCAGGTCCTTGAAGGTCAGCTCTCCTCTTTGGGCGCCCGCGTAGTTCGTCTGATACCGCTTCAGCAAGGTGTCCCAGCCCGACAGCCTCTGATTTCCCGATTGGAAGGTCATGTCAGGCGACTCCCAGTAGTACGCCATGAACCCCTCGAAGTCGCCCCGGTTCCAGGCCTCGATCTGGGCTTTGAGGAGGCTGAGTATCTCGACCTCGGGGCCGGAGTCATAAGCGGCAGAGACCAAGCTCCCTAGAACCATAACCAGCAATAAGATCAGGCCTGCGTTTTTCACTGTCTCCTCCTTTTTATTCGTGAATAATCCGGGTTACTCGATCAGATCCGGAACCACCAGAGCAGGACAAAGCCCAGTGCCCCTGACACGATCAGGTAGTAGGTCATGGGGATGATGGTCTTGCGGATGAGAGCTCCCTCCCTCCCCAGCAGCCCCACCACGGCGGACGCGGCCACCACGTTGTGTACGCAGATCATGTTCCCGGCCGCGCCCCCCACGGCCTGCAGCGCCACGATCACACCGGGCGTCATGCCGGTCTTGAGAGCCGTAGCAAACTGGAACAGCGAGAACATCATGTTGCTGAAGGTGTTGCTGCCCGCGATGAAGGCGCCCATGGCCCCGATAACGGCGGCAAAGGCCGGCCAGGCCGATCCCACCACCGCGGCGGCGCCGCCCGCCAGCAGTATGGGCATCTGCTCCAGACCCCCGGGTGTTCCGCTGTTGATAAAGACCTTGACCATGGGGACAGCGAAACCCAGCGCCACCGCGGGACCCGTGAGGCTGCGCAGGGTGCGGCCCGCGGCCCGGGCCGCCTGACGGCCGGTCATCCGGTAAGACAGGACGGCCAGGGCAGAGGCGACGATAAAGAAAAAACCAGGCAGGTAGAACGGCTGGAAAGCCGTGGATATCCCGCTGCCCAGGATCCCGGTCCATCCCCACTGCACCCCGGACAGGAGGGCCTGAAGGGCCGGCCACAGCCGGCTGGCCAGGAGTGTCAGCGCGACCAGGATGTAGGGCAGCCAGGCGACGGAGGCGGAAGGCCCCTCGCCCCGGGGTGTTTCATGAAGCGAGCCCGTGTCCGTCCGAGCCCATGGGGTGGATGGGTGGGTCTTCGGCGAGGACGGAGAGGGTTCGCTCTGCAAAAGGTCTCCCGACCATTCGGCCGGCCACTGGGCGGGAGGAGGGAAGTCCCAGGTCTGCCGCGGCGTCAGAATCCGTCGGCGGGCCGCCAGGATCACGACCGTCAGCCCGAACAGGGAACCGACCAGGGACGGGAACTCGGGGCCCCACAGCACCCCGGTGATGGTGTAGGGCACGGTGAAACAGAGCCCTGCGAAAAGAGCGAAGGGCGCTGCCGCCAGCCCTTCTTTCCAGCTGCGCCTTTGCCCGAAGAAGCGTGTCATCATCACGATCATGATCAGCGGGATCAGGGTGCCGGTTACACCGTGGATGATCGCCACCTTGGCTCCTATGGTCTTCAGATAGAGCGAAAACTCCATGCCGTGCCGGCCCAGATATTCCATCACCTCCGGCTGCCCGGCCAGCCCTCCGTTCACCCCGATCAGGATGGGGGTGCCGATGGCCCCGAAGGAGACGCAGGTGCTCTGGATGATCAGAGAGACCATGACCGCGGCCATGGCCGGGAACCCGATGGCCACCAGCAGGGGGGCGGCCACCGCGGCCGGGGTTCCGAAGCCCGCCGCCGCTTCGATAAAAGAGCCGAAGAGAAAGGCGATGATCACGGCCTGGACTCTCCGGTCCGGTGATATTTCGAACATGCTGCGCCGGATGGAGTGGAGGGCACCGCTTTCCCGCATGAGGTTGAGCAGCAGGATGGCGCCCAAGACGATGTAGAGGATGGAGGCGGCGGTCACGAGGCCGTCGATGACAGCGGCTGTGACTAGGCGGATGGGACTGCCCCAGATGAACAGGGACAGCCCGCATGTGATCCCAAAGGCCACGGGCATGGCTCGGGTCGCAGGCCAGCGCAGGAGCACGATCAGGGCAAAGACGGAAAGGATGGGGAGGAGCGCCAGAAGCGAAAGGAGCCCCGGATCCATGCCCCCACCATATCCAAAAACAAAACCCCCTGTCAACCAGCCTTCCAACCACCCCCGCCCGTCCCTCCCTGTAATGATGAAAACCATTCGTGTGCCAACCACCCCCACGAAGCATTTCCAGAGCCGTACAGAATGCGAGCCCGTGTCCGTCCGAGCCCATGGGGTGGTTGGGTGGGTCTTCGGCGAGGACGGAGAGGGCTCCCCTCACAGGATCTGGCTTAAGGAAAGGCTTTGCTCTCCCCCTCCTATAATGATATAACCTGGATAATTCACGAGTCGGGTGTTACGTGAAACATTGACATTACTGTTCTGGAGGAGGCGACGTGCCCGGAGACATCTACCAAAGGCTGGCAAAACACCTGGACCGGCTGCCCGGAGGATACCCGGCAACAGAGAGCGGGGTAGAGCTGCGCATCCTGCGTCGCCTGTTCAGCGAGGAGGAGGCTGAACTGGCCCTCAAACTCTCCCTGCTGCCGGAAGAAGTGAAAGTCATCGCCCGTCGGGCCGGGCTGCCCGCCGAAGAAGCTGGCCGGCGCCTGGAATCCATGGCCCAGAAGGGGCTCCTCTTCCGGCTCTCGCGCAAGAACCGGCCCGTCAAGTACATGGCGACACAGTTCGTCATCGGTATCTGGGAGTACCATGTAAATGATCTGGACCTAGATCTTATCCGGGATTTCAACGAGTACCTCCCTGTGCTCATGGACATGAAGACCTGGGAGAAGGCCCCTCTGCTGCGCACCGTGCCCGTGAACCAGAGCCTGGATGTCAACCTGGGCGTGCTTCCCTATGAGAATGCGGTGGAAATGGTCGAGAAACAGACTCGCTTCGTGGAAGCACCCTGCATCTGCCGCCGGGAGCACCGCATGATCGGGGAGGGGTGTGACAAGCCGGAGGGCTGCTGCCTGGTCATGGGGGTGGCCGCCGATTACTATGAGAAAAACGGCCTGGGACGGAGGATAACCAAGGAGGAGGCCCTGGGGATCCTGAAGAAGGCCGATGATGTCGGCCTGGTCCTCCAGCCAAGTTCTTACAAGAAGATCGCCAACATCTGCTGCTGCTGCGGCTGCTGCTGCCAGGTCCTGCTGAGCATCAAAAAACAATCCGAACCCGCCGCCTTGGTCGCCAGCCCCTTTACCGTGTCTCTGGACCGCGAGGCCTGCATCGGCTGCGGGGTGTGTGAGCGGAGATGCCAGATGGAGGCCTTACACCTCGAGGATGACAAGGCTGTGTTGGAGGCCAGGCGGTGCATCGGCTGCGGCCTGTGTGTGACCACCTGCCCCTCAGGAGCCCTGAAGCTTGTCCGCAAGCCGGAGCCGCTGAAGCCGGAGATCCCTGATGATGCGGTGCAGGCCGCCATCCGGCGGGCCAAGGCCCGCGGGAAGAAGGGCCGCATGGGTCTTCTGACATTCTCGGCCCGCTCCCTGTGGAGCCGGATGAAACCATGACAGACAGCGGAGATTAGGAAGTGAAACAAAGAACCTTTCGGTTGAGCGCGGCGGCTGTGGCCGCGGCGCTTCTCTTCCCGGCGGGGATGTCCTCCACCGTCCGACCCGGCCCTGCCATGGCGCCGGTGCGGGCGTCACAGGGAATGGTGGCTTCGGCTCACTCCCTGGCGACCCGGGCCGGGGTGGACATCCTCCGGAAGGGGGGCAACGCGTTCGACGCCGCCGTGACCGTGGCTTCGGTCCTGAACGTAGTCGAGCCCATGATGTCCGGCATCGGCGGCTACGGCACCATCCTCGTCTACTCTGCGCGGGAGCGGCGTGTACGCTACCTGGATTCTTCGGGAAAGATCCCGGCCGCAGTGGACTCGGATGTGTTCCGCCCGCCCACACCGGGGTACCTGGATAACCGACGGGGGCCCAAGGCCGTGTCCACACCCGGAAACGTCAATGCCTGGGAGTCCATGTCAAAGACGTATGGGAAACTCACCTGGAGCGACCTGTTTTCCGCGGCCATCGAGCTGGCGGAAGGGGGTTTCGAGCTGGAAAGCGGGGCAGCCGCCTCCCTGGGTAATGCGTTCGACGATTTTCCTCCCCATGCCCGGTCCGTATTCGGAAGGGGAGGGCAGCCGCTCCGGACTGGAGAGCGCCTCATCCAGAAGGACCTGGCCCGTACGCTGCGGCTGATCGCCCGCCAAGGGGCCCGGGCCGTCTACGGGGGTGAGATCGGCAGGGCGATCGATGCCGCCATGGAAGCGGCGGGAGGGTTCCTCTCGATCGAGGACCTAAAGAACGACAAGGCCGAGTGGTGGGCGCCCATCCACATCACCTACCGGGACTGCGAAGTGTACACGGCCTCGCCGCCGGCCACGGCGTTTCCGTCGCTGATCCGGCTGGGACTGATGAGCCGCTTCGACACCCGCCGGCTGGGCCACAACAGCGCCGCCTATCTCCACCGCTTTGCCGAGGCGACCAAGCATGCGTTCTGGTGCCGCCTGGCCTATGCCGGCGATCCCGAGATCAACCCGCCTCCCTTGGAAAGGCTGTTGTCGGAAGGCTACTGGAAGGCTCAGGCCCAGAAGATCAGGCCCGATGCGGCCTCGGCTTTTGTCCCCCCCGAGGTCATCATCAAACAGGGTGTCAACACGACGCACTTCGTGGTCGCCGACCGCTGGGGCAATATTGTGAGCGCTACCCAGACACTGGGGAACGCGTTCGGCAGCCGGATCATGCCGGAGGGGACCGGGATCTGGCTGAACAATTCCCTGGCCTACTGCACCTTCGAACCCAAGGGGAACCCCATGGATGCCCATGCGGGCCTTCGCAAGCTTTCCGGGGACTGCCCGACCATCATCTTCAGGCAGGGGAGACCGTGGGCCGCGCTGGGGACCCCCGGAGGCCACACCATCGGGCAGACCGTGCCGCAGATGGTCATGAACCTGGTGGATTTCGGGATGGACATCCAAGCTGCCATTGCCGCACCCCGGATCAGTTTCAGGGAACCGGACTGGCTGGCTGTGGAGGGCGGTATCCCGGCGGGAGTGACAGCGGAGCTGTCCCGCCTGGGACACTCCATCCGTGAGGTTAGGGGGTTGGGTAACGCACATGGGTTGACCATCACGTATGACCGCGACGGGCGCCCGCGCCTTTTCGAGGGAGGTGCCGATCCTCGAGGGCAGGGGCTGGCGGCTGGTTATTGAAGCGGCCGCAATTATGGGAAAAAAGTGGGAACCAAACGGCCCCTGAATCCGTATACAAATGTGAGTTACTAAATGTAGGGCAAAATATGCCGGCAATTATGTAGTGGTGTTTTGGTATATGATTATGCTGGCAGTATTTATGAATTCATAATGGAGGGATAGAGAGATGAAAAGGAATGTCACATTTGCAGCCCTGCTTGTCTTCCTGCTGGTCTCTTCCGGCTGGATGCTGGCACAAGAGACCGACATCTCCGGAACCTGGGTGGGAGAAACCTATGTTCCGGATGCTTCGGAACCTGACCAACTGACCCTGGTGTTCGCCAAGAAAGACGGGAAATGGACGGGAACGTTCTCGGATGCCATGGGATATGCCAGCGAAGCCGAATGCGAAGAGATTAAGATCGAGGACCACTCGCTGACCTTTCATTTCGACACCGGCGACGGATACGAGGTCCTGACCATCTATGTTTCGCTTAGTATAGAGGGCGACTCCATGACCGGCGCCTGGGAAAGCGAAGCCGGCGACGGGGCCGAGATCAAGCTGGAGAAGAAGAAATAACGGATACGTATCCCGCCTATAATGGGGCAGGATAAGCAGGCAATGGCGATCCTGAAGGCGACGGCATGTACACTCTTGCTCTGCCTTTTCCTCGTGCCGGAGGCCCCGGCCCAGCGCCTGCCTGAAGCCGAACCCGAAGAGGTCGGCATGTCCCGGGCCCAGCTCGGCCTGCTGGACCGAGTCATGGCGGAGGCGCTGCAGAAGCGGGATTTCCCCGGCGCGGTGATCCTGGTGGGCAGAGAGGGGAAGATCGTCTTCCGCAAAGCCTACGGACTGAGTCAGTGGGTACCAGATGAACGCCCCATGCGGGTGGACATGTTCTTCGACCTGGCCTCCATCACCAAGCCGGTGGCCACGACCACCGCCGTCATGATCCTGCTCGAACAGGGGAAGCTGCGCTTATGGGACAGCGTCTCGGATTTTGTGCCGGATTTCGAACCTTTCCGAGATGAGGAGGGGCGCAGAGGGGAACCCATCCGGGTCTGGCACCTCCTGACTCACACCTCCGGCCTGCTGCCTTTTTTGCGCAACGAAGAGATCGAGCAGTTACTGGGTATCCCCTGTACCCTGGACGACCTGGTGCACTGCATCGGAGGTCTCGACAAGCTCTACCCTGCCGGGGAGGAGTTCCTCTACAGCGACCTGGACTTTATCACCCTGGGCTTCATCGTGGAGACCGTCTCGGGCCGGGGGCTGGCGGACTTCTGCCGGGAACACATCTTCGCCCCCCTGAAGATGGAGGATACGGGATTCAATCCGCCCGAAAATCTTCGTTCCCGCTGCGTGCCCACCGAAGTGCTGGAGGGAGAGCCCCTCCTGGGCGTCGTGCACGATCCCCGGGCCCGTTTACTGGGCGGGGTGGCCGGACACGCCGGCCTCTTTTCCACGGCCGATGACCTGTCCATATTCGCTCAGATGCTCCTGGACCGGGGAGAATTCGCGGGCGTACGCATCCTCAGCCCCCTCTCCGTGGATCGGATGACCGAGGTCTATCCCCGGGCCGCATTTGCCGGCCGCGCCCTGGGTTGGGACCTGGACTCGGATTTTTCCACCAACGGGGGCGACCTGTTCGGGCCCGCTTCCTTCGGCCACACGGGATACACCGGGACATCATTCTGGGTGGACCCGGAGACGAGGACCTTCGTGATCTTCCTCACCAACCGGGTGCACCCCGATGACACGGGTGAGGCGGCAACCTGGCGCAGCCGGGTGGCGAATGTGGTGGCGGCCGCGATACGGGACTAGGGCCTACGAGAGGATGAAAACCCTGATCGATCATATCCTCAACGCTGCGGGGGGAGGAGGCAGGAGAAAGATCTACTCTGCCGGCGACATGCTCTTCCAAGCCGGGGATCCAGCCGACGGGCTCTACTATGTGAAGACCGGACAGGTACGGATCTACAAGATGGACGAACAGGGCCGGGAGGTGGAGGTCGTGCGCCTGGAACCCGGGGATTTCTTCGGGGATGCCGTCCTGTTTGTTCACAAGGAATTTCCCGCTTTTGCCGAAGCCGTCCTGGATTCGGAGGTCTTTTTCATCGAAAAAAGCCGTTTATTAAGAGACCTGGAAAATATCCCGGGGCTGGCCCGGGACTTCATCACGCTGCTGGCCCGGAAGTGCGTTACGCTCAACCGACGCATCGAAGCTTTGGGGCTCCAGACCGTGCGGCAGCGGCTGGCCCAGTTCCTGCTTATGCGCTGCCAGGGGAAGGGCGCCTGCACCGTTCAGCTGGACATAAAGAAGGCCGAACTGGCCAGACTGCTGGGGACCATCAGCGAGACACTCTCCCGCAACCTGAAACAGCTCCAGGAGGAGGGGCTGATCGAGGTGACGGGCCGCAGCATCCGCATCAGGGACTGCCCCCGCCTCCGCGGCCAGCTCTAGTCTTTATTCTTTTTTTGACCCAAGTCAAGGAACCCCTCCCGCATCTCACGTAGACTAGGAGTGAAATCCCGAAAAAGGAGACACCGATGGCAAAACGTAAGATCATAGAAATAGACCGGGACAAGTGTGACGGCTGCGGCCTGTGCACCACGGCCTGTGCCGAAGGAGCCCTGGTCCTGGATGAAGAGAATAAGGCTAAGATCGCACGGGAGATCTACTGTGACGGCCTGGGGGCCTGCCTGGATGTGTGCCCGACCGGGGCCCTCAAGATTGTGGAAAGAGAGAGCGAAGAGTATGATGCCAAGGCCACATACCAGCATGTGCTGGGGACCCGGGGTAAAGAAGCGGCACAGCACGTACACGATGCTGAAGCGGAAACACAGGATGCGTGTGAGACCGAGGCGCAGTCGGACAAACCCCCTCATTTTCCCATGGGATGCCCGGGAAGCCGCCCCCGTGAGATCCAGCCGAATTCCCCCTCTCAGGAGGCGGCTCAGGTATCGGGTCGCTCCGAACTCAGCCAGTGGCCCATCCAGCTGCACCTGATCTCGCCCCACGCCCCCTATTTAGACCAGAGCGATCTCCTGATCGCGGCCGACTGCACGGCCTTCACCCTGGGAAGCTTCCATCATGACATGTTGAAGGGGAAAAAACTGATCATTGCCTGCCCCAAGCTTGACGACACCTCCCCCTACATCGAGAAATTGGCGGAACTGCTGAGACACAACACCATCTATTCCCTCACGGTGGCCCGCATGGTCGTGCCCTGCTGCTCGGGTTTGGTCCACATCGTGAACGAAGCAGTGGAGCGATCCGGAACCGGCATCCGCTTCAAGGAGATCGTGATCGGGATCGATGGGCAGATCATTTCTCAGGATAGATGACCCCTGAGGCCCAGCGAGAGTCCGCGCCTGCCTTGACAGCATCTCCGTCATGCGAGAAAATGGCGTCGTGAAAACAAAGCTGACCCTACGCCTGGCATGCCTCACCGCGCTGCTGAGCTCGATCCTTTGGCTGCCGGCCTGCCGGGCGGTCGAGGGAGAACTGGTCATCCTGTTCTCCAACGATACCCACGGCACCTTTCAGCCGCAGAAGATAAAGGACGGGGATACCGTGAGGCTGGTGGGCGGCATGGAGGCGGCCAGCCACTACATCAATCGGATCCGGGCCCAAGAAAAGAACGTCCTGCTCATCGACACGGGTGATATCATGACCGGGACTCTGGCCGCCACTCTCCCGTACAAGGGAGCGAGGGGGGGGGCCATGCCCGAGTTCCTGAACCTGCTTCGTTACGACATCCGGGCACACGGCAATCACGCGTTCGACCTGGGGCAGGAGAACCTCAAGGCCATCGAGCGCCTGTCCGAGATGCCCATCGTGATGGCCAACATCGTCTACCGGGAAAGCGGTGAGCTGTTCGCTCCGGAACCCTTTCACATCCTGTCCAAGGGGGGGATTCGCGTCGGGATCATCGCCGTCATGGAAGAATTCTTCCTGGGAGAGGTTCTGCCGGATCGGATTGAGGGCCTGGATATCCTGCCCATCGTTCCCACTCTCCAGCGCTGGATGCCCGAACTGCGCCGGAAGAGCGACGTGGTCGTCGTCCTTGTGCACTCCAAGTTCTCCGACGGGCAGAGGGTCGCGCGCGAGGTCCCGGATGTGGATGTCGTCCTGGTGGCTTCGGAGGACGGCCTCTTCGAGGAGATAGACGGCGTCCTGGTCAAGTCCACCCGCGGGCATCAGAAGACTTTGGGATACTTGAAGCTGCGCCTGCAGCGGGGGAGTATCGCCGGTTACGAGGAACGCTTGATCTGGCTGTGGGCGGACATCGACCTGGCGCCGGCGCCCGAAGTGACCGACCTGGTCAAGCAGGTTGAAGCTTCCGTCGAAGAGGAATACGAGAGGATCATCGGAAAGGCCGGATTCGATTACAAGCGCCCGGGATACAATTCCATCGAGAATTCGCTCGGTAACTGGATCACCGACGTGATGCGGTGGAAGACCGGTGCTGAGATCGGTCTCCTCAACAGCGGGAGCATCCGGGCCGACATCTTTTCCGGCCCCATCAGCGTCCGCTCCTTACTTGAGGTCTCTCCCTTCCAGAATACGCTGGTGGTGTTCGAGGTCAGCGGCCGGCAGCTGCGCCGGATCTTCGAGACGGACATCGAGAGGGACCGGGACCGCATCCAGGTTTCCGGGATGCGGTACACATGTCACTCTAGAGAGGCCCGCCCTCAGGGCAAACGCGTGGATTTCCTGGCTGTCGGGGACGATGTCGTGGTCCGCGACGGCCGTCTCCTGCTGCCCGACGAGGTCTACAGCGTGGTGAGCAACGATTATGTCATCGGCCAAGCGCGCCGCAAGTACTTCGGATTCGAGGTCAAGGAGGCGCAGATGACCGGCTTCCACCTGACCCAGGTCATGGTGGACTGGCTGCAGGAAAACCCGATCCTCACCTGTTCCCTGGAAGACAGGATCGTGGAGCTCAAGCCTGCTCAAACGCAGTGATATCCAGGAACCCGTGGCCTGAGAGATTGATAAGGATGACGCTCTCCCGGGAGAAACGTAATGAATGAACACGTCTTTTACATCGTGGATGTCTTTGCGGAGTCGAGGTACACCGGTAACCAGCTGGCGGTCTTCCGGAATGGAAACGGATATTCGGACAATGAGATGCAGGACATCGCCAAGGAAATGAACTATTCGGAAACGACCTTCATCATCTCGGATGAACCCAGGGACGGGGGATATGATGTGAGGATCTTCACCCCCGCTGAAGAGGTCCCGTTCGCGGGACACCCTACCCTGGGGACCGCCTTCATCATCCTGCGTGAGATCGTGTCCCGACCCCTGGAGAGGATCGTCCTCAACCTGACCGTGGGACAGATCCCCGTGACGTTTGACTACAGGGGTGATGATCTGGACTATATCTGGATGCAGCAGAAGCCGCCCCAGTTCGGGGAGACCCTTGCCCGGGAGGACATGGCTGCGGCCCTGGGACTGGACCCCAATGACATCGATGCGTCTTTTCCGATACAGGAGGTCTCCACCGGGCTGCCTTTTATCATCGTCCCGGTGAAAACCCTGGAAGCCGTAAAAAGGGCCAGGGTCCGGCGGGAAAGGTTTTTCCCCCTGATAGAGCAGCGCGAGGCCAAGGCTCCCCTGCTGTTTTGCCCCGTGACCTACCGGGAAGAAAACGACCTGAATGTCCGCGTATTCGTGGACTATTATGATATTCCGGAAGACCCGGCCACAGGAAGCGCCAATGGTTGCCTTGCCGGCTACCTGGTCAAGCACCGCTTTTTCGGCAGCGACCGCATCGACATCCGGGTGGAACAGGGTTATGAGATCGGCCGCCCCTCTCTCCTGCTGCTGCAGTCCGAGGAACAGGATGACGAGATCGCTGTCCGGGTGGGCGGCAAGGTGATCATGGTGGCGGAAGGGCGTCTCTCGCGAGAATGAACCCTGAGGGAAACGGCGGAGCGGAGCTCCCGGCCCACATCCTATCCAGAGCCCCGGTCCGAATCAACGACATCGGGGGATGGACCGACACCTGGTTCGCGGGCCACGGCCGCGTCCTGAACCTGGCCGCCGCTCCCGGCGTGGAGACCCGCATCCGGGTGTCACCCAATCCTGGGCATGAAAAGAGGCGCGTACGCGTGCATGCCCGTGATTTCGGGGAGACGTTCGAGGTCGACCCGGAGGCTCCGGATCTCACACTCCATCCGCTCCTGCAGGCGGCCGTGGCTTCCGTTCCCATCCCCGAACAGGTCCGGCTGGAAATCGACCTCGGCTCCTCTGTACCTGCCGGGATCTCCGTGGGGACCTCCGCGGCGGTCTGTGTATCCCTATTGGGGGGCCTGTACCGGCTCCTGAAGGCCGACCTGTCACCCGAAGACATCTCCCGGTTGGCCCATCGCGTGGAGACGGAAAGGCTGGGGTGGCAGAGCGGTATCCAGGATCAGATATGTGCCGCCCTGGGCGGGATCTGTTACATCGATATGCCGGATTATCCCCAAGCACACATCGAGAGGCTAAGCGTTCCAGACAGTATCTATGCCGAACTGGACTCCCGGCTGGACGTGGTTTATCTGGGGAGTTCCCACAATTCGTCGGCACTGCACGAACAGGTCATCGCCGCTCTCGAGGGTGAGGGGCCCGGCTTCGAGGAGCTTGGGAAGCTGCGTGAGTTCCCGGTCGAGGCCCGATCCTGCCTGCTGGACGGAGACCTGGAAGGTTACGGGGAGGCCATGCGCCGGAACAACGCCTGCCAGAGGGCCCTGCATCCGGACCTGGTATCGGCGCAAGCGGAAGCGGTCATCGCGGTGGCCGGGGCGCACGGCGCGCTGGGATGGAAGGTCAACGGGGCCGGAGGCCGGGGAGGATCGCTCACCCTCCTGGGGAACCATGAACCCGAGCTCAGGAAGAGAATGCGGGCGGCCGTCGAGGGGATGGGGAGAGGGATCCGGATTCTTCCCCTGCGGCTCTCAAGATCGGGATTGACGATCCAGGCTGA
>JAUXEH010000374.1 GCA_030620655.1 Candidatus Aminicenantota bacterium
CGACACCCGGGAAGAAAAAGAAGATCAACCAGATGACCCTGGCGGAGATCGAAGCCAAGCTGAAAGAGGTGCAAACCTCCCAGGGCGGATTCGAATCAAAGTACGCCCGACAGCTGCTTCAGAGAAAAAATACGCTCACCACATAGCGCGTTTTCCTCCATCTCGTCCAGCACCCCTCGACATTCACGGCGGAAGGCCGGTTGAATACGTAACTCTAATGATTATGTACTTTTACACGGATCTCTACAATTTACATTCCGCCTCGTTTTTAGTAATATAAGAAAAGCAAAACAAGGAGAACCATACGTGCTTACAAAAGAAGCGAAAAGTGACATAATCGGCGACCACAAACTCCATGCCAAGGATTCAGGTTCACCGGAAGTTCAGATCGCCCTGATCACGTCACGCATCAACTATCTGAGCAAGCATTTTGAGGACCACAAACAGGACCATCATTCCAAACGGGGCCTCCTGAAGCTTGTGGGACGCAGAAAAAGGCTGTTGGTATACCTCAAAAAACAGGATCCAACACGATACGAAAAAATTATTAAGAAGCTGAAGCTCCGAAAGTAGCCTCCAGCAAAAGGACAACAATGTCAGACAACAAAATCACCATAGAAATCAACAACCATCCCCTGACCATAGAGCTCAACAAATACGGCCGGCAGGCGGACGGCACGGCCTACGTGCGGTACGGCGACACCGTCGTTTTCATGACCGCATGTTCCAAAAAGGAGGGCAAGGAGATCAAACCCTTCCTCCCCCTGATCGTGGACTACCGCGAAAACAACTATGCCGCCGGCAAGATCCCGGGCGGCTTCTTCAAGCGGGAGGGGCGTCCCTCGGAAAGAGAGATCCTCATCTGCCGGCTCATCGACCGGCCCATACGGACGCTGTTCCCCGAAGGATACACCTTTGACACACAGCTCGTGGGCATGCTCCTCTCGGCCGACATCGAAAACGATCCCGACACCCTGGGTATCATAGCGGCCTCCGCAGCCCTGTATTTTTCAGACATCCCCTTCACCACTCCTCTGGGCGCGGTGAAGGTCGGCCTGATCAACGATGAATTCATGATCAATCCCCCCAAGAGCCTGCTCGACGACTCCCCGCTGAATATGGTGGTCGTCGCCAACGAGCAGGGGGTCGTCATGCTCGAGGCAGGAGCCATGGAAGTGGGAGAAGAAGTGATCACGAAGGCCATCGAGGCGGCCATGGGTCCCCTCAATCAGATCATCCAGGCACAGAAGGACCTATTCGCCCGTTTGAACATCCAGAAGCGGGCCTTTTCCCCCCCGGAGCTGGATCAGGCTAAATTCCAGGAGATCGAAGCGAAGTACGGCACGGCCCTGATGGACGCCCTCCTGTCTGACAACCAGACCACGCGCAACCAAAAGATCCGGGCCATCCAGCAGGAGCTCCAAGAGGCCATCCCGGAAGACGATCCGGACCAGGCCGCGGAAACCAAGGAACTCCTGTACCAGGTCCAGAAGAAGCTGGTACGCAAGAGCATCACGGAAGACGGCAGGCGCCCGGACGGCCGCTCTTTCGACGAGATCCGGCCCATCACCATCGAAGCCGGCCCCCTGCCGCGCACACACGGATCCGCCATCTTCACACGGGGCGAGACCCAGTGCCTGGCCACGGTCACACTGGGGACCTTCGAGGACACCCAGCGGATCGACAGCCTGGGTGAAGAGGGTGAAAAGCGCTTCATGCTGCACTACAATTTCCCTCCCTTCAGCGTGGGTGAAGTCCGGTTTCTCCGTGGCCCCGGACGGCGGGATATCGGGCACGGCGCCCTGGCGGAAAAGTCCATCCGGCTCGCCATCCCCAAGGATGAGGGCGAGTTCCCCTACACCATTCGGGTCGTTTCCGACATCCTCGAATCCAACGGGTCGTCCTCCATGGCAACGGTGTGCGGCGCCGTGCTGGCGCTCATGGATGCAGGTGTGCCCCTGACCATGATCCCGGCAGGGATCGCCATGGGTGTCATCAAAGACGGGGACCGGTATTCGGTGCTCACCGATATAGCCGGGCTGGAGGATGCCTTCGGCGATATGGACCTGAAGGTGGCGGGAACGGAAAAAGGGATCACAGCCATCCAGATGGACCTCAAGGCCCCGTATCTGCCGCTGGCTGTCCTGCAAGAGGGGCTGGAAAAGGCACGTGCGGCCCGGCTGCAGGTGCTGGCCAAGATGAAGGAGGCTCTCCCGGCCCCACGCCCGGAAATCTCCCCCTATGCGCCGCGCATCATAAGCCTGTTCATCAATCCCGAGAGAGTGGGAGAGGTCATCGGCCCTTCCGGCAAGATCATCAAACGGATCGTGGCCGAATCCAAAGCCAAGGTGGAGATCGCAGAGGACGGCAAGATCACCATCGCCTCCCCGGACATGGAAGCCGTGAAGATGGCGGAAAAGATGATACGGGACATCACGCAGGAGGCGGAGGTGGGACAGGTCTACGAGGGCAAGGTGGTCCGCCTGGAGGAATACGGTGCCTTTATCCAGATCCTGCCCAATGTGGACGGCCTGCTTCACATCTCCGAGGTAGCTCATGAGCGGATCCGCAGCATCCGCGATGTCATGCGGATGGGCGAGAGCGTGCGCGTCAAGGTGATCTCGATCGACGATAACAACAAGGTCCGCCTGAGCAAAAGGGCCCTGGAAGAGGGCGGGAGCCGCGACGGCTCCCGGGATCGGGACCGGGACCAGAGAGACAACCGCGGACGGAGAGACTATCGGGACCGGGATCGAAGAGACGGCCGCAGCGGATCATCCAGCCGCGACCGCTATAATAAAGACAGATAACCTGGCTAATTCACATGTAATCCCTTGATATTACATGTATTACGTGATATATCGACATTTTTTATGAATTAGTCAGGTTAGCCGACTAAACAGAAGTAGGCCCATGTTACGAACTTCTGGAAGACGAAAGGGATTCACTCTCA
>JAUXEH010000034.1 GCA_030620655.1 Candidatus Aminicenantota bacterium
GCTATGCGTTTCTCATGCCACAGCTGGGTATCCAGCACATACTCGATGGCATTGTTCAACTCGTCAAGATCCAGGGGTTTAGAGAAGAAATAGCCGATAGACAGGTCGAGCAGGATGTCCGTATCCACATCCTCCGGATAGCCGGAGATCAGGATGACATCGCCCTCATAGCCCGATGCACGGAACCGCTCGATCAGGTCCAGCCCACTCATTTCAGGAAGCCTCAGGTCTGTGATGATCAGGTCGATTTTGGCTTTGCGGAAGCGCTGCAGAGCTTCACGGGGAGACTCCACGGCAACGACACGGTACCGGTCCTGCAGCAGAACGGTGAAGGTCTTGCGTATGGTTGGTTCGTCTTCGACGATAAGTACTTTTTTTATGGACATTTTTTCACTCTTTCCAATTGACTTGCGGCCATCATATATGCAAGTTTCGTGCCAAATTTCGAGCCGGGCTCTCTGGGGAAAGGAGGGGGATCTTAAAAAATATATAAGAACACTAGGAAAAGATGTTTACACAGAGTAAAAACTGTTTACATCTCGGTCTCAGACCTCCAGTTGGTAGTCCCGGATCTTCTTGTCCAGGGTGGGACGGCTGATCCCCAGGATCTGGCTGGCCTGGGTCTTGGAGCCATTGGCGATCTGGAGGACATGCTGGATGTAGTTTTTTTCCACCTCTTTCAAGGCCACCAGCTTCTGGGGATAAGGCTTTTTATCGCCCGCCTCGAGCGGCAGGCTCTCCTCCAGGATGATGTCCCCTTTGGCCAGGATCACGGCATGGGTCAGGGCGTTTTCCAGCTCCCGCACATTTCCGTCCCAGGGCCAGTCGATCAGCTTCTTCATGACATGCTCGGGCACCTTGCGCACGTTTTTACGCAGCTCGCGGTTGATCTTCTCCAGCAGATAGCCCACCAGCTCGGGGACATCCTCCTTGCGCTCCCGCAGCGACGGGAGCTTGATCTCCACCACCTTCAGGCGCCAGTACAGGTCCTCCCGGAACCTCCCCTCCTCGATCAGGGACTTCAGGTCCTGGTTGGTGGCGGCGATGATCCGGGCCTCGGTCTTGAGGACCTTCTCCCCTCCCACCTTCATGAAATCCCGGTTCTCAATCACCCGCAGGAGCTTGGACTGGAGGTTGGGCGACACATCCCCGATCTCATCCAGGAACAGGCTTCCTTTCCCGGCTATCTCGAACTTGCCCTTCGTCTCCTGGACCGCATCGGTGAAAGCCCCCTTGACATGGCCGAACAGCTCGCTCTCGAGCAGCGTGTCCTGGATGGCCGAACAGTTGATGACGATGAACGGCTCATCCCGGTTGGCGCTGTTGTAGTGGATGGCCTTGGCGCACAGCTCCTTGCCCGTCCCGCTTTCTCCCTGGATCAGAATGTTGGCCCGGTTGTTGACCACCGATCCGATCAGCTTGAAGACCTCGCGCATCTGAGGCGAGCGGCCGATGATGTTGTCGATGGTGTATTCCCTCTGTTTCTCCTCCATCAGGTAGTGGAGCTTGTCCTCCAGTTTGCTGATCTGGAAGGCCTTGTTGATGGTGAGGTCCAGTTCCAGGAAATCCAGGGGTTTGACCAGATACTCGAAGGCCCCGGACTTTATGGCCTCCACCGTGGTCTTCATGTCGTCGTAGGCGGTGATGATGATGACTATCGCTTTCGGGTCGATGTCCCGTATGCGCCTGAGCGCTTCCAGCCCGTCCAGGTCGGGGAGGCGTATGTCCAGGATGACGAGGTCGGGCATAGATTCGGAGTATCTCTGCAGGCCCTCTTTTCCGTCATCGGCCGTCAAAACCTCATATCCGCTTTTCGAGAAATGAGTGGACAGAGTCTTGAGGATGAGGGGGTCGTCGTCGACGATCAATATGGTTTTCATGGTTCGTCCTCACAGGGAAGCAGGATCTCGAAGCAGCTGCCCGCGCCTTCCTGGGATTTCACGCGTATGGTCCCCGAGTGCTGTTCGAGTATCTTGCGCGCGATGGCCAGGCCCAGGCCGATCCCGCTGGCTTTGGTGGTGTAGAACGGCTCGAACACGTTCTCCCAGTCCTTCCGGGGAACGCCCCTTCCGTTGTCGGAAATCTCGGTCCGCAGCCAGGAGCCGGAGGGTGTGTCGGTCCGCTCGACACAGATCTTGATCTCTCCCCCGGTCTCCACCGCCTCACAGGAATTGCGCAGGACGTTCAGGATGATCTGGCGGACCTTGTCCGCGTCCACGCGCACCTGCGGCAGGTCCGCACCGTAGTGTTTCTCCACGGTCACATCCTTAAGTTCCAGGGAATCGGCGATCATCTTGAGGGACCCGTCGATGATCTGGTCCATGGCGAACCAATCCAGGTTGAGCTCGGACACCCGGGCGTAGTTCAGCAGTTCCCTTATGAATTTTTCGATCTGGGCTATGCCTTCCTGGGAGATCTCCAGGTTGACCCGGTCCGACTCGTCCAGATTCTCCTTTTCGCTGAGCTTCTGGACGTTCAGCTTCACCGCCGTCAGGGGATTACGAATCTCATGGGCGATGCCGGCGGAGATGTGCCCGATCGAGGCCAGCTTCTCGACCTGGATCAAGCGCTTGTTCGCCTCTTCCATCCGCCTCTGCAGCAGCTGGAGCTGCCGGCTCATCTCGTTGAAGCTCTTGGCCAGGTTCCCGATCTCGTCCTGGGAATCGATGTCGATCTGAAGCGAAAAGTCTCCCCGGCTGATGTGCTCGGTGCCCTCCACGAGCTTCAGGATGGGGGTCGTGATCCTGCGCGCCAGCCAGGCCGCCCCGATGATCCCGATCAAAAGCCCCAGGACACCGATCCCCAGCAGCAGCATGCTGGTGCGCCGCACCTCGGCCTGCATCTCTTCCAGGGAAAGGCCCAGCTTCACGGACCCCCAGCGGTCTGTCGCGTCTTGCGGGAAGATGGGGGCCTCGATCTCGAGAACGTTCATCAGCGGGTTATGGTCGGCATCCAGCAGCTGGCGGGGCTGGACGACCGGCTCCCGGGATTTCAGGTCCTCCCCCAAGTTGCTGAACTGATAGATGTCGTCGTATGTGAGGATGAAGTCATTCCCTGCGCCCGGCCTGTTGAAGCGATCGTAAAAGATGATATAGATCAGTTGGTCGTCGATCCGGGCCTCGATGTTTTCCTTCAAGGCGAAGTAATCGTACCGCACCAGGAGGGGCGTGTTCTCCTGGATGATGCTGTTGGCCAGGACCAGGCCCCTCTCCGTCTGCTCCTGCTCGATGGCGATGACCTCCTGCCGCTGGATAACGAACAGGACCAAAACCACCTGGACGGTGAGCAGGAAGATCACCCAGAGCGCCAGCCGGGTGCGCAGGGTAATGTTCAGGGCCATGTCGCTGTCCTATCTCTCGACCCTGATGTTCTCCATCTTCAGGTAATAGAAGCCCAGAGGCGGATTCTTGACTCCTTTGACAAAGGGCTGCACCGCCACCTGGATCTGCTGCGTGAACAGCGGCACGGCCGGCATCTCCCGATTGAGGATCGTCTGGATCTGCTCAAAAAGCCTGATGCGGCCGTACCAACTCTTTTCCTGTTCCGCGGCCTGCAGGAGGCTGTCGAGCTCGACATTGCTGTACCGGCACAGGTTGGCCGGCGAATCCGAGGCAAAGAGAGGCCGGATGATGTCTTCCGGTCCCGGGAAATCCAGCCGTTTTCCGCTCAGTATCAGATAGGGGCGCCGGAAATCCCGGACCCTTTCGATGCTGCGGAAGTACTCCTCTCTCAACTGGATGCCCAGTTCATCCAGCTGCCGGCGGAGCTCGAGATACAGCCGGTGCTTGAACTCGGTCCGGGGATGCTCCATCAACAGCGTGATCTCGGGAAAATTTTCTGACGAGAATCCGGACTCCTCGAGCACTTCCTGGGCCTGCTGCGGGCTGAAGGTGTTCAACTCATCGGTCAGGAAAAAGCCGGGAAGTTTCGAGGGGATGAAGCTGTGCAGCAGCTGCCGGTGATATCGCGCCTCATACGTGACGCGCACGATCTCGGGTTTGTCTATGCCGAGAGCGATGGCCCGTCTCACCTGGGGATCGTTCAAGGGGGCCAGATGGCAGCTCATGCCCAGGAAGAAAGGGAAGATGGCGCCGTCCCGGAAGATCTGGTAATCCCCCTGGAGCAGCCTGTCGTCATCCACGGGTATGGCATGCACATTGCCCAGGAAGAAGTCGTCCAGCTGGTAGTGCGGGCAGAACGCCACGTATTCGATCTGGGGCGTGCCTCCGAAGTAGCCCGGGTTACGGGCCATCCTCACACCGACGATCTCCAGGCGGTTATCCCTGACCCACTCCTGAAACATGAACGGGCCTGTGCCGGTCGGCTTCTGAAAGAAGCCCCGGCCCTGTTCCAGCACACGATCACGGGGAAGGATCTTGCAGAACGGCATGCTCAACAGAGACAAGGCCATGGCATAGGGTTTTCTCCATTGGATCTGAAACGTGTAGCGGTCCACTGCCTGGAAACCGCTTACCTCCCGGGCCCGGCCGGAATGGAATTCCCGGGCGCCTGCAACGCGGTCCAGAAAATAGGCGGCATAGGGAGATCGGTTGGCCGGATCCAGGATCCGCTCCAGAGAAAACTTCACATCCTCGGACGTAAGCTCCTCACCGTGATGAAACCATACATGCTTGCGCAGCGTAAAACGATGGAAGCGGCCCTCAGGGTCCTTGTACCAGTAATCCGCCAGGGCGGGCGCGGGATTCAGCTCCGAATCCAGAGTCACCAGCCCGTCGAAGAGCTGCTCCGAGACAAAGACCGTCGCATCCGGGTGGATGGGGTCCAGCTGAGCCTCGAAGGTGTTGCCGAAGGCTTTGAGCCGGAAGATGTTTTGCGATAATGCATCGAGGATCACGACAGGATCACGAACATCCTCGGAAACTGGGAGGATAGGCATTGCGGCGAGGGTGAGAATGAGATAAAGGATCGGCAGCTTGCGATGCATTGTCTATCTATGAAACGGTGACATGCGTTTTCCCTCGAATTTTCAGGGGCCGTTTCGAGGATAGTCTAGCACACGGGGATGATAATGTAAAGTTTTTTTACAATATAAGGAATCGAGGTCACCACTTCCCGTCCATCTGGAATTCGGCTCCATCCAGCCAGAACCCCGAGTTGGTCAGGGAGTCGTGCTGCGCCTGCAGTAGATCGTAGTGGAATTTTTCCTCTTCGGCGATATCCCGGAAGATCTTCTGGGCAACGGGGTCATCCGCTTCGGCCGCCGCCTTCTGAAAAAACTGGATCGCATCCATCTCCAGCTGCATGCCGATGCTCAGGGCCTCGGTCTCACCCTTGCCCTTTCCACTCTTCAGGCGTTCCTTGAGCTTCTCCACCAGCGGCGCCTCTCCCTCCATGTCGCTGCTCTTTATGTATTTTTTCCAGTCATCCCCGTCCAGGATCTCACTGAACAGATGGCTGAAAGTCTCGAGATGTTTGACCTCTTCCTCGGCAAGGAAGCGGAACATGTTTTTCCCTTTTTCGTGTTCGGTAACCTCGGCGGCGTGATCGAAAAATTTTCGGCCGTTGATCTCCAGCCGTATGGCTCCGATGATGGCATTCTCGATTTGTTGGCTGATTTCAGACATTAGTCATTCTCCTTCATTATAAATTATCCATAAAAGCTGCCCACACTTTTAATTAATAACTCTTTTTTCTTATGTCGGCATCTTTTACCCTCCGGGCGAGCCGATCTCAATATCTATAACATTTCCACACTTTTGGCAACAGAAATACCTGTCATCGTTTTCTCAGCACATAAAAATCCCGCTTCCCGGCTTCTTCCTCCAGATATTGGAAATCCACGACCCTGTATCCGGCCGCGAACCGGTCGTGGAAAACCCGGCGGGTGAGCTTTCTCCAGGTTATGGGGATCTGCCGGACCTGTGCGTCCGACACATCGGTCTCCCGGAGCATGGTGTAATAATCATAGGGAATCTCGATCAGGACCTGATCCTGCGTCGTCTCAAGCTGCAGTCCCTCAGCCACCCTCAGGTCCAGCTCACCGCTCTTCCCTCGGACCCTCACCGATTCCGTGCATACCAGCCCGACGCCCGACTGCAGGAGTCCCGGGAGATCGACCCCCTCGCGACTCCGTGCCCGCGGATTGTCCAGGTTCCAGGAAACCAGGAGCCGGTCACTGGGGATATCCAACCGGTTCAGACGGCCGGAAAAGCCTTGGTAATAGGCATCCTTATACGCCAGGACCTTCATCCCGAAAAGGTGGATGTTGCGGTAAGCGTTGACACCGGCCAGGGGATCGAAGGTACAGGTGATGACCCGCACACCCAGCCGATCCTTCACCTGTTCCGCTTGAAACTCCTTCAGCCGGATCCCCAGGCCGCCGGCCTGGAGGTCCGGCCGCACGGCCGCGTACTGGGAGTAGAAGACCAGGTTTTCGGGATCGCGGAAGGCGACGGCCTTGTCCTTTACACCCACGTACCCGTAGGCGAAAGCCGCCAGGTGCTCGGGTTCCCTCGTGAAACCTCCAGCCCGGGCCTCCTCGTACACAGCTATAAACAGGCTGCCCCCGTCGAACAGGAAGTTCTCGCTCACCAGGTTTCGGGCACCCGCCAGGTGGTCGTCCTGATCCTCCCAGATGTCCATCCGCATCCGCTCGTATTTCAGGTAGTCTTCCCCCCTGTCCGAGGTCTCCACCGTGAACAGAAATCGTCTGCCCATGACTTCATGCACGGCTTCGAGCTCTGGCATCGTGAGAGATTGTGCTAAATCCGAAGGGAAAATGCAAGCCCACGCAGAAGATCCCTCAAGATAAAGAATCCTATAAAATATTTTCAATCTCACGATTTTGAGCTTCAATTATCAACGTATATTTTTCGGGAAGCCGGCCGTTTTCAGTCCGAGCGCATGGGGAGGTGGGGGGGTCTTCCGCTCGGACTGAATCGGCCGGAAAGAGAGACGAAAAGGACTGTTACGAAATCCGTTGAACATCCGGCCAATTTCATATAAGCTGGATAATTCATAAGTCCGGGCTGCAGTTGAGAGATGTGACAGTTTCAATATGCGATGGAGGGCGGCATGAAAAGAAAACGAGGGCTCCTGGCTGCGGGATCGGCAGTGATCCTGCTGACTGCGACACTTTTAGGTACTCCCCAGTGGAAGGTCCTGGAGGAGGCGGACGACCTCCCCGAGGCGTTCTGCTCCACCTGGCAGGAAGGCGATTACCTGGTCACGTTCGGCCGGCACATGGCCATCTTCGGCGGCGTCTCCAGGCCCATGTATTCGGTACTGAACTACCCCATAGGAAACGGAATAGGGTGCCTGATAAGCCTGGCCCCATCCGGAGCGGGAATCCAGAGCGATATCTGCCTGGGATCGCCCTATTTCTCCATCAATTCCAAGGCCCGGCCTCTGTTTTACTCTGAAATCAAACCCTTGACCGCGAGAGGTCAAAAGGAAGCCGGCGGGATTCGGGCCTCCGGCACCTATGCAGGGAAGGGCGGGATTGAGGCCGCAGTGGTCACAGTCTACCGCCTCGTCCCGGACTCGGGGGGCCGCGTGGATATCGCCTCGACCCTGACGAATTCGGGCATCCGGCCCATAGAAAAATTCGGCTACTCGCTTTACATGGGCACTGGGACGCGCTACTCGTTCTCCCCATTCCACCGCAGGATGCATCCGGATCTGAACTTCACGGTGTGCCCGCGGCCCGACCACACGCTCGTCAGGTGGAACCGGAACCCGGTCGGCAGGGAAAGAAAAGATGTGCTCCAGCCGGGCGAGAGCTACGAAGTCCGTTACTCCGTTTTCGTCGAGGCCGATATCAACGCTCTCCTGGAAAGGCTCTACCGGGAGGCCGGACACACACCGTTGTCTACCACCCTCAAGCTGATCGGGTTCCAGGGCGGCCTCTACGAGCTCATCATCCGGGAAGCGGTCTCGGACTCGGTGTTTTTCCGGGGCTTTTTCAAGGACCGGAAGGTACTCTCCTTCCCACTTATCGCCGGGAGTTACACGGCCAGCGTCAACTTCTTCCCGGCCTCGGAGAAGATACAGTTCAAGGTGGGTGAGGGAGAAGACAACGCCGTGATCGTGAGGGAACCCCACTCGGGGACGGTGCACGTCCGGATCCAGGACCGGAAGGGCCGGCATGTCCCCGGCAAGGTCACGTTCATCGGCCTGCAACCCACCCCCTCGCCTTATTTCCAGCCCGAGAATCCGATCTTGACCGGCCGGGGATGGGAAGGCTTCAAGAATTCCCGCTATCCGGATTCCGAAGGCACCGACGTGACCCTCCCGGCAGGCACATACATGGTCTACGCCTCCCGCGGGCCGGAATTCTCGCTCGACACAAAACTCCTGGAGGTCTTCAAGGACGGGCACAGCTCACTCTGTTTCCGTATCGACCGCGTCCTCGACACCAAAGGCCTGATCTCCCTCGATCCTCACCTCCACACGACATATTCCGACGGGTCCATGGGCATCCCGGAAAGGATCCGGTCCCTGGTGGCGGAGGGCCTGGACGTGGCTGTCGCCTCGGACCACAACTTCGTCACCGATTACGGACCTGATCTCGAAGCGCTGGGGTATACGGACACCCTGGCCGTCATCTGCGGCAACGAGATCACGGTAGGAGGCATGGTCCACTACAACACCTTCCCGGTGCTCCACAGGCCCGGAGAGCCGCTGAACGGCGCGATCGATCCCATCTCGGATTCCATGGCCGAGCTCTTCGCCCGCAGCCGGAGCAAGGATCCCGACACCCTGATCCAGGTCAACCACCCGCGGAGCGGGAACATCGGGTATTTCAACATGTACCAGCTCGATCCCAAAAGGGCAGCCTTCGCCCTGGAAGGATTCGAGACCGGTTTCGACGTGCTCGAGGTCGTCAACGGGCCTTACTTCCATTCCAACAACGCGGACTCCATCCGGGACTGGTTTCACCTGCTCAACCGCGGCTACACCATCCCCCTGATCGGGTCCTCCGACGCCCACGGCATCGATCAAGCGGAACCCGGCTATTCCCGCACCTATGTCCTCTACAGTGGGAAAAAAGGACCCGACCTCGACGTTCCGGCGCTGATCGGCGCCCTCAAACAGGGCCGCTCCTTTTGCAGCAACGGCCCCCTGGTCGATGTCAGGGTGAACCGGAAACACACCTTCGGGGACACCTTTACCGACAAGGACGGCAAGGTCTCGGTCACGGTCCGGGTCCGCAGGGCCCCCTGGGTATCTCTCGACGAGGTTCGCATCATCATCAACGGCGAACGGGACGTGGTCCTGCCGGTCAAAGGCAAGAACGCCACGCGTGAGGATTTTACGCTCAAGGAGAAGGTGACCCTCGCCCGGGACGCCTACATCGTGGTCGAGGTGATCGGGAAACATGGGCTCTATCCCGTCATGCAGAGGGCCTCCCGGTCCGGCCTGAAGGAACACGCCACCCTGCCGTACGCGCTCACCAATCCGGTATTCGTCGACGTGGACGGAAACGGCCGCTTCGACCCGCCCTGGACGGAAAAGATCGAGCTGCTCCCCTCCATCCCCAAGAAGGAAAAAGAGGATTAGGGCCGAAGAGAGGCAGCAGCTAGTTCGTATAAACGTTGAGTTCATCTCGTCTTATTGAGTATAATAGAGACCGAATCACACAGAGTGACGGCAGGACCATGACACAGAGCGACATGAATTCACCTCCCCGGGTCGTCTGCATCATCAACCCCAAGGCCGCCAACAGGAAGTGGGAGCGCAACATCCTCATCCGCAACTACCTGCATAAGCACCTCCGTGGGGAGTTCATCGACACACATAGAGACAAAGAATTCACGGTGCAGAAGACCGCCGAACTGTGTGCCGATCACGACATCATCGTGGCCGCCGGCGGAGACGGGACCATCGCCGATGTGCTCCAGGGGATCGTACGCTCAGAGCGCGCCCGGGAGGTGGCTCTCGGCATACTGCCGCTGGGAAGCGGTAACGCCTTCCGCATCTCGCTCGGGATCCCCCTGCACCTGCCCCGGGCGCTCAAGATCATCCAGGAGGGATTCACCCGGGAGATCGATCTTATAGATTTCGGGGGCCGCGTGGGCACATTCGGGTCTCTGGGGGCCACGGCACAGGTGACCTGGAAGGCGGAACATCACTGGATGCCGGGTTTCTTCGGCCATCTCCTGGCAGGCCGGATCATGTCCCGGCTGTCCCGCAGGGAACAGGAGATCGAGCTCTTCGACGGCATCGACGACGACGGAAACCACTTCGAGCACAAGGTACTGAACCTGAAGGTCTTCGACATCATAATCGGAAAAAGCAGCCATTTCGGCTACGGGTGGAAGATGGCTCCCCGGGCCAAGATCGATGACGGCTACATCGACCTCACTTTCTTCGAGATCAGCGGCAGCAGATTCCTGCTTTATCTCCCCAGCATCTATTTTGGGAAATTTCAGAAGACCCAGAAGCACTTCAAGGCCAAGCGGGCCATCATCAGGGGAAAGAACCTCCCCGTGCAGTACAACGGGGAGCTATTGGGGAAGCGGGATGTAGTCGAGCTCAAGATCCTGCCCCGGGCCACCAGGATCATCTCGCCCCGCAACTTCACGCCCTAACTGTATCCAGGCGATTCCGTCAACTTGATCAGGGAGTAGCTCCCCGCAGATGCTCACCGGCCTCCCTCGGCAAGGCTGCATCAGCGATGGTCGCTTCAACTCCTCTGATTAAGTTGGCGGGCCGTTATTCTTGCTCTTGGGCGCGGGCGGCGGACACCATGTCTTTCACCTCTCTGAGCAAGGCTCGGGCGTCGTAGACGAATCCGTCTTTTATGGTCCAGCGGACACCACCGGTCCGGACCACCTGTCCGTCGACCATGTCGAGGGTTCCGGTGGGATAGAGTACCCTCAGGTTCTTCAGGGGATTGCCCTCCACCAGGATCACATCCGCCAGCCAGCCCTGCCGGATCCGACCCAGCTTGTCTTCCAGGCCCAGGATACGGGCATTGCTGCCGGTGGCATGCATGATCACATCGATGGGGTGGAATCCCGCTTCCTGATGGAGCTCGAGCTCCCGAATCAGGCTGAACCCGTACAACATGTAGATGTAGCCGGCGTCTTCGCCGCAGCCGACGAGGCCCCCCATGTCGGCAAAGGCGCGCACCGCCTTCATCCAGATCCGATAATTCTCTTTCCAGAAGACCTCGTCGGTCGTGGTCCAGTTCCAGTGATAGGAGCCGTGGTTGGCGGGATGGGGGACAAAGTATTCTTCCAGCACCGGATGAAGATAGTCATCGAACCAGGGCTGATTCTGGGCCCTCAGCAGGCCCCGGTTGGCTTCGTAGATGACGAAAGTCGGGCACCAGGAGACTTGTTGGGCCACCATGTCCTTCAGGACCTTTTTCAGTTTCTCGGGATCGGCCTCCCGCCAGAGTCGGCCCGCGTAACGGAAGCGATCGCTCTCATCGTTGTAGTTATACCAATAAGGAAAATTCTGCGAGCCCCGCAGTGCGGCGTCCGGGACTCCGTACCAGTGCTCTATGCTGGTAACCCCGAAGGCCGCGTCGTGCCGGGCATCGGTCTCCTCCACTCCCACATGGTGCGCCACGCGCAGGCCCAGAGCGCGGGCTTCCGACACAGCCGCCTCCATGATGTCCCGGTCCATGCCGAAGATCTTGACGCCGTCTCCACCGGCTTGCTTTATCCTCCGGACCGCCTGCCTGGCTTCTGCCGGTGTGCGTCCACCCGCCCGCATGTACAGGAAGATGCGGGGGGCGGCAATCTCACCGGCCCGGCTCTTATCCCGCTCCTTGAGCGTCTTCTGGGTGTTGGAGCCCACATCCCGCACCGTGGTTATCCCGCAGGAGAGCCAGAGTTTGTACAGATAATCGAAGGGGATGGCCCGGCGGCCGCGCGTGTCGTGTATGTGCGCATGCAGGTTGATCAAGCCGGGCAGGGCATACATCCCGCTCCCGTCGATCACATGGGCTTCGTGGGCGTAGGGGTTCTCGCCCCGTCGAGCACCGCGGACCGATTGGATGGCGCTGCCTTCGATCACGATGTCGACCGGGCCCTGAGCCGGAGTCCCGTTGCCATCTACCATCATCACGTTTCGGATGATCAATCGGTCATATCGCCGGCCGCTCTCGATATTGGAGGTCTGGCCCGGGAGTGCGCTGCCGAGAGTCAGTATCAGAGATAGACTCATGACCAAACGTGTGCTGCTGTACCTTCTTTGCATTTCTATCTCCATGCTCAGGTCGACGGGATCACCAGCATGAGGGCCTCAACGGCCTCGGGGTGGAAGGTTCTGCCGGCCAGGTTCTTGATCTCCACCATGGACTTGAACTCATCCCGCCCCTGAAAAGGAGCCGACCTGGTCGCAATCCTGTCATAGACCTGGGCCAGCGCCATGATGCTGCTTCCCAAAGGAATGCCGGCCAGGTCCTTGTCCAGAGAATCTCTCTGTTGAACATAATGCGTGTAGAAGGCCCGCAGGAGGGGTTGGATCTCATTGAGCAGCGAAGATGTGGACCGCAGCATGACCTTTGTGCGGTCATCCAGCGAGCTCGCCAGGGCATCTTCCTCCGACCGCAGGAAATCCGTCATCTCCACGAAAAGGGGCAGACTGGAGCTAAGGTCGCCGGCCACTGAGAGCAGGGAGGCGGATTTGATGTTCTCGATCTCACTGGTCTCCAGCCCGGCGGCCGCGGCGATCCGGCCGGCGATCCGTGCCACCCGCTGGGCGGGAGGGGTGGCCTCATCGATGCTCTCCAGGTATTTGAGCATGATCTCCAGGGTACCGACGTAGGCGGTGCGGAGCTTATCCAGCTTCGCCTCACGCTGTTCGGAAAAGGAGCCGATCAGCGCCCCGGTGAGGATAAGCAGGCTTCCCCAGGTCACGAGGTTTACCACCTCATGGAACATGAAAAAATTCTTGGGGCCGGTGATCAGTTCGAAGTAGACCAGATAGAGGATGACGAACAGAACGGAGAAGACCGCCGTGAGCACGGCGCGATTTTTCCCCAAGAAATACCCCGAGAGTATGACCGGGAGGAAGAAATAGTTGAGGAACGAGAACTTGTACTGGACCAGTAAGGCCAGGATAAGGACGCCCACGATGATCAGGCCGATGATCGCCCCCTCGTAATGCCCCCGGATGAACTCTTTTACCCGCCTGATCATCAGATCGACTCTATTGCCCCGATATATATCACCCCCTCTGTCAGAAGTCAACAGAAGTTGAAGCCCCATTACCCCGAAGCGCTCTCGCGTCTGTTAAGACTGTGCTATAATCGAACCAGCCTGGATAACTCATGAAAGGAGGGAAAACATGAAACGACCGCTTGTGCTATCCCTGGTTTGTCTTCTTTTTACGACTGCATGCCATGTGCACCTCGACGTCCTGGGGACCAACAGGATCGAAGAGGTCACCCTGGCCGACTCCCGGGCAAAAGACAAGATCCTGCTCCTGGACATAAGTGGACTGATCGGTGTCATGGGCGATACCGGATTTTTCCCGACCAAAGACGGGAACATCCTGTCCCAGGTGTACTACCGGCTGGAAAGGGCGGCGGAAGACCCGAGGATCAAAGGCGTCATCCTCCGGCTGGACACACCGGGCGGGGAGGTGACCGCGAGCGACATCCTCTACAACGAGGTCAAGGAGTTCCGGGCCAGGACCGGGGTGCCGGTGGTAGCCCTCATGATGGGATTGTCTACCTCGGGAGGTTATTATGTGGCATCGGCCTGTGACCACATCGTGGCCCATCCATCCACCATAACCGGCAGCATCGGGGTGATCTCCATCTTCCCCAACATCGAGGAGCTGTTTGCGAAGATCGGGGTGGAGATGACCGTGATCAAATCAGGCCAGATGAAAGACTCCGGGAGTCCCTTCCGCAAAATGAGCACCGAAGAGCAGGCCGTATTCCAGGACATCGTGGACGGTTTCCACGAGAATTTTGTCGAGGCGGTCTATTCGGGTCGGGAAGGCAAGATCTCGCGGGACAGGCTCAGCGACTTGGCCGACGGACGCATCTACACCGCCCCTCAGGCGCTGGAACAGGGGCTGATCGATTCCATAGGCTACTTCGCCGACGCCCTGAAGGAGGTCAAGGGGCTGGCCGGAGTATCCGAGGCCAAGGTCATATCCTACTCATACTATCCCAAGACCAAGACCAACATCTACGCCACACGCCTGGACAACTTCATCTCCATGGACAGCACGGAGATCCGGCGGATGCTGCAGACGCTGAAGAGCGGGTTCTATTACCTATGGATCCCTCAGCTCACCAACTAACCAGCCAGGATTATTCATAAGAATTGCCGATCCATACCAAAATATAAAGGAATAATTTCATTTAAATATCGGCAATTCTTACCCTACGGGCGGGCCAATCTCACGGCATATACTTCGTTGCGGTGGATTCGCAGTAGCATACTACAGCTTCACCCACCGACGCCTCGTATCTACCATAATCTCGACCCGTGAATAACCCTGGCTCCAGAATTATTCATAAAGAATGTCGATATTTCCTTCATAAAATCCAGAATTATCATCGACATTCTTTATGAATAATCCTTAATCCAGTTAAAGATCATACTAGAGGTTTACCAGGCGGAGTTCGGAAGCCCGCC
>JAUXEH010000282.1 GCA_030620655.1 Candidatus Aminicenantota bacterium
CGCATTCAGCCATTCGTTATTGGCCCACCCACCTATTCAGCCTAGACACTGTTCGCTATCTGTTCCTTTCCCGAATGGAAATACCGGCGCGACTCTGCTAAAATATGGAATGACCATGAACCGGCGAAAAGGCCTGCTCTCGTTTATCCTGTCGCTCGCAATCTCCGCCGTCCTGCTGACCTGGTTATTCCGTCAGATCGACGCGGCCCTGCTCCGCCGCACCCTCTCGTCGCTTCATAGCCCCGCCCTGTTAGCGTTCATGGCCTTCGCCCTGACAGGAGCCTGGCTCCGTGCCTGGCGCTACAAGCTGCTGCTGGCCCCTGCGTCCATCGGATGGGTGCCGGTCCTGCTGGTCACCTTTATCCGCAACCTGTTCATAGACCTCCTCCCTGCCCGCATCGGCTCGCTCTCCTATGTCTATGTCTTGAACGCACGGCTCGGCCTGCGCTTCGATTCCGCGGCATCCTCGTTCGTGGTGTCCGTGGTGCTGGATTTCCTGACACTCAGCCCCTTTCTGATCGCTTCCCTCCTCTGGGTCGGGGCGGGTGGCTCGGCCGTCACCGGATTCTGGCTGCTGGCCCTGTCCCTGCTGTTCCTGGGAGCGGTGTTCCTCATCCTGTGGCGGATCGTCCCCCTTTCACGCCTCCTGGTCAAAGGGCTGAGCCTTTTGCTGCGGGCTTTCGGTGTGGAAGCCCGGGCTTGGGCACAGAAGGCTTTGGATGCGGGGCATGAAACCGTGACCGCGCTGGCCGGAATTCGGGACCGGCGCGTATACTGGCCGCTGTATGGTCTGTCGCTGCTCCTACGGGCCGCAAAATACGGCGGCCTGTACTGCCTCCTTTTCTCCCTACTCCACACCCACGGCTTCACCCTTGGCTCGTTGAGCCCGGCCAAGACCATACTCGGCATCACAGGCGCCGAGTTCACCTCGATCCTGCCCGTGAAAGGCCTGGCGGGATTCGGAACCTGGGAATCGGCCTGGGCCCTGGCTTTCCGGCTCATGGATTTCGATCCTGAGCTGGCCGTGATTTCGGGCCTAGGCGTACATCTGATCTCTAACCTTTTCGAGTACTCCCTGGGCATCGCAGCCCTCCTGATCGTCTTTTCCCCCCTGGCCAGGTATTTCAGGAGGCCACAGAGCGGATCTTGAGTTTCCCCTGGGAGAACAAGGTTATTTGTGTGCCCAACGATATATCTTAGGTAAAACCTTGATATTACATGTATCATGTGATCTGTGGTCGTCCAACGCGAACCCACCATAACACCCCATATATGGTGAAATCGGCTCGCTCGGAGAGGAAAAAATGACGAAAAATGCTGTCACAGCTTTGAACTTCGAGGATCACTTCGGGCTCTCTCCGGAACGGCTCTCAAAGACCCTGGAAGCGGCTCTTTCCCGAGGCGGGGATTTTGCCGAGGTATTCATGGAATACCAGGTGTTCACCTCCATCCGGATGGAGGAGGATATCATCAAAGACACGGCGGAAAGCGTCAATCGAGGCGCCGGCATCCGGGTCATCTGCCAAGGCCGTACGGGGTATGCTTACACCAACGATCTGACCGAAACCAAGCTCACAAAGGGCGCCCTCACGGCCGCGGCCATCGCCGCAGGCCGGGCCGGCAAGGTATCCGAACTGCGATCGACCTTTCCGGAGACGACCTTCTATCCAGTGCGGCTGAATCCACACAGCCAGCCTCTGAGCACCCGGATCGACATGGTCAAGGAAGCCTACAATGCGGCCCAGCGTTTCGATCCCCGTGTCAAGATCGTGAAGGCGGGTTATGCCGATCAGATCCAGCATACCACCGTCGTCAATTCGGAAGGCCTTTGCATCTCGGATGTCAAGCCCATGGTCAAGCTGACCTGCGTGGTCATCGCCGAGGCGGGAGGACAGAGGGAAGCCGGGTATTACGGGGGAGGCGGGCGGGTCGGGCTGGAATATTTCGCCGATTCGCTGAGTCCCGAAGATATCGGCCGGAATGCGGCTCAGGAGGCCGTCCATCTCTTGGAGGCCGTGGACGCACCTGCAGGAGAGATGCCGGTGGTCCTGGCACCCGGCCACAGTGGAGTGCTCATCCATGAAGCCGTGGGACATCTCCTCGAGGCTGACTTCAACCGCAAAAAAACCTCGGTGTTCTGGGACAAGCTGGGCACGCAGGTGGGCAGTGAGCAGGTCACGATCTATGACGATCCTACCATCCCCTACTTTCGCGGCTCCTACAACATGGATGATGAAGGCACCCTCCCCCGGAAGACCGCGCTCATCACCCGAGGACGAGTCACTGGGCTCCTGCAGGACCGGCTTTCTTCCCGGCTCATGCAGGCCCCACTCACCGGCCACGGGAGGCGCCAGGATTACACCTGCATCCCGATCCCCCGCATGAGCAACACCTATATTGACAAGGGGGAATACGCACCGGACGAGATCCTCAAGAGTGTCAAACGCGGCTTCTACGCCCACCTCTATCAGGGCGGACAGGTGGAGGATTCGGGGAAATTCACCTTTTCCGTCAGCTCCGGTTTTTTGATCGAGGACGGCCGCCTCACCGTGCCGGTCCGGCAGGCCACATTGATCGGGAGCACCCTCGACATCCTGCGTAAGATCACGATGGTGGGTTCCGACCTCCAGTTCGGCCTGCAGACCGGGACCTGCGGCAAGGAGGGACAGCACGCACCGGTAACGGACGGCTGCCCTACACTCAAGATTGAAAGCATGACAGTGGGAGGTCGGCAGTGAGAGCAGGAGGGCAGACACGGGACTCGCTCCAGGACTTGACCGAAAAGCTGGTCACTTACGGCAGAAAGCTGGGGGCGGATGAAGTAGAGGTCACCCTCCAGGAGGGTCGCGAATTCAGCGTGGATGTACGGCTGGGGGAGATCGAAAACCTGACCGACGCCGGATCCCGCCATGTCACAGTCAAGATCATCCAGGACAAGAGAACCGCCCTCACTACCTCATCCGACCTGGATCTCACTACCCTCCACTCCCTGATCAAGAATGCCGTGCAGCGGGCGGCCCTGGGCAGCCCCGACGAATACGCCGGCCTCCCGGCCGCAGACGAGGACTCGATCGACCCGCAGACCCTGGAGTTGTTCGACCCCGCCATCGCCGGGCTCGACTCGGAGACCAAGATCAGCCTGGCCCGCGAGACGGAGAAGATCGCCCTGGCAGACAAGCGGATCACCAACTCTCACGGCGCGGGTTTCGCGACAAACGAGATCCGGACCATCCTGGCCAATTCCCTGGGCATCAGCCGGTCTTTCTCCGAGACCTACTGCAGCCTGGGCGTGGGGCTTCAGGCCGGGGAGACCGACGAGCTGGTGGAGGGATACTGGGGGTGCGCCAAAAGACATGTGTCCCAACTCGATCCGCCTGAGGCGATCGCCCGTCGGGCCATAGCGCGCACGGTGCGCCAGCTGGGTCCGCGCAAGATCAAAACCCAGGTGGCGCCCGTGGTGTTCGAGCCGGAAATGACGGCCTGGCTGATGGGCTTCCTCTTTTCCTGTGTGTCGGGAGTGGCCGTCTACAACCGGGCCACCTTCCTGATGGATAAGCTGGGAGAGCGGGTCGCCCATCCGGACATGCATGTCCATGACAACGGCCTGCTCCCCCGCGGGCTGGGATCCTCCCCCTTTGACGCCGACGGTGTCCCCTGCCGTGAGACACCGGTTCTCGAGAACGGGATCCTGGCCAACTATCTGTGCAACACCTATGCCGCCCGTAAGCTGGGGCTGCCCTCGACCGGCAACGCATCGGGAAGTGGCGTGGGTCCATCCAACTTCTATCTTCAAGCCGGAACCGCTTCTCCGGAAGAGATGGTCCGCTCCCTGGACCGGGGGATGGTCCTCGTGCGCGTGCTGGGTCACGGGTTGAACCCCATAACCGGAGACATCTCCCGCGGGGCTTTCGGCCTATGGGTGGAAAAGGGCGAGATCGCCTACCCGGTCTCGGAGATCACCATCTCCGGGAACCTGGGAACCCTTTTGAAGAACGTCATCCAGGTGGGAGACGACCTGGAATTCCGCAGTGCGGTATGCGGTCCCTCCCTGCTCGTGGAGGGCCTTACCATCGCAGGTATCTAAACGATTCCCCCCGCCTGAATCAGTCATAAAGAATGTCGACACTCCTGGACAAGAAATCCATAATTTAAATGTCTACATTCTTTACCTTCCAGGCGAGCCAATCTCAGCACATCGACTTCGTCGTGGCCCAATCGCAGTAGATCACTACGGCTCATGAGCCACTTCCTAGTCGCTGCACTAATCTCGACCCGTGAATGATCCAGGTGCATCTATGTGGTTATATCGTCCGCGGGGCCGGGGATATTGGCATGGATATCAGGGTCGACAAGCGGGA
>JAUXEH010000123.1 GCA_030620655.1 Candidatus Aminicenantota bacterium
CTGCGCCCCATGCTGACCACCCCCTCGTTATTCCCACCTCCCATGCGCAAAAGCGCTCTGCGCCCCATGCTGACCACCCCCTCATTGTTCCCACCGCCATCCGATCCTCCCCCACCCTACCCTCCCTGAAAGGAACAAACATGAGCTGAAATGGCGTAGTGGGGCTTGCTTTTGGCTTCCGGCTGCCTCATCATTACCCCACAGAGGTGCCCTATGCCCAAGGAAACCATGACGCCCGAGGAAAGGTGGCAGGCCGTGATGTCCGGCCAGAAACCAGACCGCACACCCATGGATTACTGGGGAACGGACGAGACCACCGCCATGCTCATGCGCCATCTCGGGTGCGCCGACATGCACGAAATGCTGGAGGCCATCCACATCGATTTCCTGGCCATGGTCGAGCCCGATTACTGTGGCCCGCCGCTTCCCCCGGATCAGGATGTATTCGGCTGCCGCTACCGGGATGTGGATTACGGCCGGGGTGTTTACCGGGAATGCGTGTCCCACCCTCTGGCAGCCTACACCTCCGTGGACGAGATCCGGGAGGGATACACCTGGCCGGATCCGGACTGGTGGGACTACGGGCGCATCAAGGACCAGGCTGAGGCCTTCAGGCCGTATCCCATCAAGGGGGGCGAATACGAGCCTCTCCTGATCTACAAATACCTGCGGGGCGAGGAGCAGGCCTACCTCGACTTGCTCATGAATCCGGAGATGGTCCACTTCTGTCTTGACAAGCTGATGTATCTCAGCCGGGAGCAGATCGTCCGGATCTACGAACAGATACCAGGAAAGGTCATGTTCACGTATGTGGCCGAGGACATGGGAGGCCAGGACGACCTGCTCATCTCACCCGACCACATCCGCGAGTTCCTGCTTCCCCGCATACGGAACATCATCGAGCTGGTCCACGGGGCGGGTGTTTATGTCTTTCATCACAACGACGGCAGCATACGTTCCATCATCCCGGACATGCTGGAAGTGGGCATCGATCTGCTCAACCCGATCCAGTGGACCTGCAGCGGAATGGACCGGAAGGAGCTCCAGCAGAGCTTCGGTGAACGGGTCGTGTTCCATGGCGCCATGGACAACCAGCATACGCTCCCCTTTGGTTCGATCGCAGACGTTCAGCAAGAGGTCCTGGACAACCTGGACCTGCTGGGAAGGGACGGCCGGTTCGTGTTGGCCCCCTGTCACATGATCCAGTCTCTCACGCCTCCCGAAAACGTGGTCGCCATGTACCGGGCCGGCTACGAGAACGGCTGGTTCTGACGGGGTCAGAACTCGGTGCGGCGGACGCCCACGTTGCCGTGTTCATCCACCACCTTCACCGTGACCATGTTGTCCGCATCGGAGGGAAGCGTCAGGCTGACCTCGAACTGCTCCTGCCGGTTGTCGCAGATCCCATCCACTGGGAAGACGATGCGCCACTCGTCGGGACGGATCAGGTATTGGACCTCCTTGATACGGGAAAAGCTGTCCCGGGCCGTGAACTGGAGGGACAGCCGCGAGCCGCTCCGTTTAGCCTGGAATCCGCTGATCACGGGCAGGGAATTGTCGATCACAAAGGGCCGGCTGGTCTTCTCGGTCCTCAGTTCCCTGCCTGAGGGATTGGAGGGTCCGTCGTGGGCCTCGAGCTTCAGCTCGTACTCTCCGTCTGGCAGGGTCAGTGTCTCGAACGCGAAGACCTTCTGGGTGACGGCAGACTTGAGCAGCCGCCAGCGGTCCCCCTGCCGTTCCTTGATGGACAGGTCGTAAAGCAGGTGATCCCCGTTCTTATCCTGGGCCTCCCATACCACGGTCTGATATCCTTTGCGCTCGGTTTTCTTCGCCATGACCATGCCGGAGGTGCCCTTTTGAGCAGCGGCTTTGGCCGCGGGGCCGGGATTCAAACCCAAAATCGCGTCATCCTGCGGCGGGGGCTCCAGGAAGATCGTATTCACGGGCAGGATCTCCAGCATGGAGATGACCGGCGCCACGTTCGTCTGCAGGTAGAAGAGGGAGACTTTCCGGATCTCGGGAGAAGTCCGGCCGGAATCGGTCTTGAACAGGATCTTGAACTGGAGGTACCTGGCGGCGGGATTGAGGATCTGCTCTCCAGGGCTGTTCCCGTAAGGCGGCGACCAGTTGCTCCAGGTGGTGCTGGGCTGATCGGAGTTGCCGCTCCGGGTCTGGAGCTGGATAGTGGCCCCCCTGGGCAGGGTCGCATCCCACTCGATCCGTCCCCAGGAGGAGAGAAGCCCGGCGTCGAAGACTTCACTGGTGTACTCGCCCCGGTCCCTTTGTCCGGGATACAGGAGGGTCAGGGCCGGAGGGTTGTTGGCCAGGCTGTAGATCTGGGAATCCCCCTCCAGCAGGCTGAAAACCTGCTCGGATTCCTTCTGCAGCAGAAGCGAAACCTTTTCTTCCCGGTCCGCGGCATAGATCCGGCCTCGGTTCCCGGTGCCGAAGATGATGCGCTTCCCGGCATTGTCCCAGAGCAGGGTATAGATGATGTCTTCCTTGGAAGACCAGATCTTCTTGGCCATGCCATCGGACCCGATGCGGAAGAGGGCGCCGGGCTGCTTCAGGCCGCCCGTCTCGGATTCCAAAGGAGTGACGCCTTCCGGGGTCACGGTGATGGCCACATCGGTCGCGGCGGTCCCGCCGGCAGGTGCGGCGGATGTTGTGGAGGCCGGTCGCACAACCTTGCCTCCGGCGGCCAGGTAGATCGCCTCCTGATCATCCAGAGCGATGGCCCGGATCTCTTCGAAAGGCGATTCGTAAAGTATGGCGGGCTCCTTACCCCTCGCCAGGCGGTACAACCGGCCCTTGCCGCCGCTGCCGGCCAGGATCTCCCCCTGAGCCGTTTTCATCAGGCACAGGATGTGGTTCTCCTTGGCCTTGAGCCACTCCGATCCATCGCCCTGCGGGCTGATGGTATAGACCGCGCCGCGCTCGCCGACAGCGGCCAGCAGGATGTTGTCATCCATGAACTCCAGGTCCCATATGTATTTCTCCTCAGGATCGAAAAAGGGCTCGCCCGCCCTGAGCGACGTGATCTTATAGATCTTGCCGTTGGGTGAGGTCCCGGCATAGAGATGCCCGCGGGAGTCCTGTGCCAGACAGTAAACATCCATCTCCGGGACATGGAAATAGAGCTCCGACTTGCCCTCCCGGTCGATCTTGTAGATGTTGCCGCTGTGCCCGGTCCCCAGGAAAACGTTTCCGTCTCGATCCCTGAGCGCGGACAGATAGAATTCCTCCATAGGACCCTGCCATGCCACTTCCCTGGGGGCCAGCGACAGGGTCCCCGCATACGAAACCGAGATGCCGTCGAACGTTCCCTTGAGGAACTGTTCCAGGCGGAAGAGCTCCCAACTGCGCGGGGTCACGGCTTCCGCGGAGACAGCGTTCAAAATCATAAGGGCGATACCCAGGGCGGTCAGTCTCTTTATCATCTTCCACTCCTTGTTTCTTCCGATGGTTCCATTCTTGCGTTCGCTGCTGTGGTCATTTGATCTTCATGGGGATGATGGCCGCGCCCTGGAACACGGAGGGGACCTTCACCTGCACCTGAAACAGGGTCGAATGGGTCAGATCGGTGGGTGCCGAGCTGGCGGCTCTGGGCGAGGCGAACATGGATTTCATGGAAGGCGGCAGGTTGGGCATCTCCTCCCCTTTCAGGAACAGCCCGGGTTTCTCCGCCACGATCTTGATGTAGACCCGATTGTTCTTGCGCAGGCTGCCCAGCATCCGCACCATCTGGTCGAGGCTGCGCGGCACAAAACCGGCGCTGCGGTACTGGGTCCGTTCGAACTGCTGCAGGCTGAGCGTATCCGACACGATCAGGTAGAACTCCGATCCGCGCGGAAGCGCGGGCGCGGGGATCACCCCCTCCTGGACATGGCCGCCTCCTCGAAAATTGCGGATAAAGATCTTCACCTGGATGAGCTCTCCCGGCGAGACATCGTATTTGTCGAGCAGCACCTTTTCCAGGTAGGACACGCGGATCTCCTCGGTGGCCACAAACTTGAGGTCCACGCGGTGGATGGCCAGGTCCGAGAACTCGTTGTTGGTCAGGAAAAAAGCCACGGATGTGATCATGTTGACACAGCTGCCGATGGCGCTGTCGAAATTCCCGGAAAACAGGTCCTCCATCTGGATGCTCATGCCGTTCTCCAGGTAGATGGTCCCCATGAATTCCAGCGAAAGATCTGCCGAGGATCGTTCCTCGGCCAGCATCAGGCTGGTCACGGCAGTGTTGAGCAGGAAAGGCGTCAGGAGCTTATCGTCCGCCACCTTGAGCTTATAACTCTTGATCTCGGTCTCGGATTCGAGCAGCTCTATGTTGACCGGGATCATCCGGGGCGGTTTCCCCAGTTCGCCCAGCGCCCCAGAGGAGCGGTCCTGCACAAAACGTCCCACCTGGATCGTGGAAACGGCCAGCTTCTGGGAGACGTTCAGGCTGGGCAGCACACCGATGACATCGGCCTTGGCCATGGCGAAATCCACAGCACCCAGGTTGTACATGGGGTGGCCGAACGCCAGGACCTTGTTCCCGTCCACATAGGTCACGGTCCCCGTGGCATCCATGGTGAGGTCGCCCGTGATGAACTGGACCCCCACGGCGTCCCCGGGCTTGAGGCCGGTCTGAGGTAGAGATACCCCCTCCTGGGGCTGGGCATGAAAGCTCGAGCTCACAGGATGGAATCCCAGTCGGGAGAAATAGCCCTTGTTCTTTTCGAAGGCCCGCGGTGAAAATCCTGAAAAAACCAGGGGGATCTTCATCGGGACCAGGGATTGACCTTGGTACACGGCGGGCTCCATGGCCTCGAACACATGCGCATGGATGGAAAAAAGTTCCTCCAGCGTCATGTATTTCTGGATGGGCCTGGGTTCGCTGTAGAGAGACCTGGGGGTCTCCCTGTTCTCAATGGCCAGCATCTCCTCGATGGGTGTGATCCCGGCAATGGGCTCCGTGGAAAACGGGAAGCTGTACGCCACGGCTCCCACGATCTTGCCGTCGATGTAGACCGGGCTCCCGCTCATGCCCTGGGCCACGCCCTCCCGCTCCAGCCGCTCGCTGCTCAGCCTGGCCAGGATCATGCTCTTCTTGGGCCCCACACTGGAGCTGTTCCTGAGCACCCCCAGGATCTCGACGTCAAACTCCTCCTGAGTCGATCCTTGGAAAACGCTTCGTCCCTTGCCCTTCATGCCGGCCTGGACCTGGTCTACCGGAAGAATCTGCTGGGCCGGCACAGAACCGGCTGACAGGATCACACCCGCCAGAAAAAAGGCCGTCATCCACATCCTGCGATCGCTGTATTTCATCATATTATTCCTACCCTACAGGTTCACCCTTTTCCTGAAGAATTCGATTGTCATGGGACATCTAGGGTGAGAGCCTATCTTGTCATTGAATTGAACATCTCTATAACCAAACGCTGTAAATATCGTTGCAGCTAACTTAAAATGCCGAGCGCCTTTCCGGACCGCTCAAAACACGCCAAAACCGTATCCAGCTCCTCGTCCGTGTGTGTGGCGGAATAGCTGGTCCGGATGAGGGCCTGCCCATGGGGGACGGCCGGATAGACCACAGGGTTGGTGAAGATGCCCTGCTCCCGCAAGGCTTTCCACAGCATGAAGGTCTTCGTGTCATCCCCGACCATGACGGGGATGACCGGGCTCTGGGTCGGTCCTGTATCATAACCCATGGCCTGGAAACCGCCGCGCATCTTTTCCGTGATCGCCCACAACCTCTCGCGGCGTTCCGGTTCCTTTTCGATCAGGTCCAGTGTGGCCAGGGCAGTGGCGACGGAGGCCGGTGTGATGCTGGCGCTGAATATCAGGGACCGGGCGTGATGCTTGATGAAGGATATGACCTTGGCGCCGCCCACCACAAATCCTCCCAGCGAGGCGAAGGACTTGCTGAACGTGCCCATCACAAGGTCCACCTGATCTTCCAGCCCGAAGTGCTCGGCCGTTCCGCGGCCGTTCTTACCCATGACTCCTAGGCCGTGTGCGTCGTCCACCAGGATCTGGCAGTTGTGCGCCTTGCCCAGCTCCACGACCCCGGGCAGGTCCGTCAGATCCCCCTCCATGCTGAAGACACCATCCACCACGATCAGTTTGCCGATGCTTTGGTCCAGGGAAGACAGCACACGCTGCAGGTCGTCCATGTCGTTGTGCTGGAATGTGTGCACCACGCCGTAGGACAGGCGGCAGGCATCGATGATGCTGGCATGGTCCATGCGGTCGGTGATCACGGCGTCCCCACGGCCAACGAGTGTGGCGATTATCCCTTGATTGGTCTGAAAGCCGGTGCTGAAGGTGACGGCCGCCTCTTTCTGCATGAACTCCGCCAGACGTTTTTCCAGCTCCACGTGGATGTCCAACGTCCCATTCAGGAAGCGGGAACCGCACGTGGCAACACCGTACCGGTCGATGGCATCCTTGGCGGCCTTCATTACTTCTGGGTGATCGAGCAGCCCCAGATAATTGTTGGAGCCGACCATGATCACGTCTTTCCCATCGATCTTGACCATGTTTCCCTTGACTTCCTGAATAGGCGTAAAATAGGGATACATACCCATCTGCTGTGCCTCTTCGGCACGCGTGAAGGCAAAACATTTATCGAAAATGCTCATACTGTCCTCCTATGTGTTGAAAAATCCCACCGCATCGGGCCGCATCCCCAGGCGTACCGCTCGATTGACCGTTGGATCGCTTTAACATACAATCGGAGCATGAAAGTCTTTATAACGGGCGGCACCGGCTTTATCGGGAGTCATCTCGTCGATTCCCTCCTGACTGAGACCGACACGGAAGTCTTTGCCCTGGTTCGCGACCTCAACAACAAAAAATGGCTGGAAGGACGCGAAATCCACTGCCTGGAGGGGGATCTGGAATCACTCCCATCCCTGCCCGAAGATGTCGATATCATCTTCCATCTGGCAGGCTCGACAAAAGCCCGCAAACCAGCTGATTATTATACCGTAAACCAGGGGGGCTCAGCAAGTCTTTTTCAGAGCCTGGCCGACCGTAAGCTGCGCCCCGGCAGGCTCGTACTTCTCAGCAGCCTGGCGGCTGCGGGGCCCAGCCATTCAGGACGGTCCGTCCGGGAGAGTGACCCGCCGCAGCCTCTGACTCCCTACGGGCACAGCAAACTGGCCGGCGAACAGGAGGCCCTCAAGTTCAAGGACCGTTTCCCGCTGACCATCATCCGTGTGGGCCCGGTATTCGGGCCGCGTGACCGGGACTTTATCACCCTGTTCCGCATGGTCAAGAAGGGCATCATGCCGAGCTTCGGATCCGCTAGCCACCAAGTAAGCCTCTGTTATGTCAAGGACTTGGTGAAAGCCCTGAAGCAGAGCATGCACGACGACAGCCCGAGCGGAGAGATCTTCAACATTGGCGACCCCAAACCCTACTCCTGGGACGACTTCGGACGCACTGCCGGGACGGTTCTGGGCAAATCGCCCCGAATGATCCGCTTCCCGCTCCCTGTCGTTTACCTGGTGGCCATGATCTCCGAAGCCGTATGCAATATCTCCGGGAAGGTCAGCATCCTCGACCGGAACAAGATCCGCGAGATGCGTCAGGATGCATGGGTGGCCGACATCGGGAAAGCCCAGGAAAGGCTGGGATTCAGCCCGGATTACACCCTGGAGGAGGCCCTGCGGGAAACCATCAACTGGTACCGCGACCACCACTGGCTCTGAGCTATTCATAAAGAATGTCGATATTTCCTTTCATAAAACTATAATAATCATCGACATTCTTTACCCTGCGGGCGAGCTAATCCAAGAGATGGTAGGTTGGGTCGGCTCTGCGTTACTACTTTTGGATGAGGCGGTTGGAGGTGTAGAAGGAAGCGGAGAAGGTGGTGGTGTCCTTGAGACACCAGCCCTCATC
>JAUXEH010000280.1 GCA_030620655.1 Candidatus Aminicenantota bacterium
AACCAACACAACCAGGAGGGTACCGAATATTCGCGACATCTGACATTTTCCCATCAGCTTCATTTATCCCAGGTGATCGACGAGGATCTTGATGGCGATGGCAAAGCTCACGTCTATCTCTACTTCTCCAGGAATTCGAGGGCCAGGGCCGTAAGCAGCAGGGCGGCCTGGGGCAGGGCCTTCTCATCCATGTCGAATCCGGGGTGATGGTGAGGAAAAGACTGGCCGTCGCCCATGCCGAAAAACAGGAAAGCCCCCGGGATCTTCTGGAGGAAGTAGGCGAAGTCCTCCCCGCCCATGACCGGGTCGATCTCGACGATGCGGTCGTCACCCAGGGTCTTGGCCACGACATCCAGTGCGAAGTCCACCATCTCGGGCGGGTTGACCACAGGTGGATAGCCGGGCTCATACTCCATCTCTCCCTGAGCCCCGAACGCCTCGCAGGTCTTCTGCGTTATCTCCTGCAGCCGGTCCCGCGCCAGCGCCTGGACCTCGGTTTCGAAGCTCCTGACCGTGCCGGTCAGCTTCACTTCTTCCGGGATAATGTTGTAGACCGTGCCCCCCTGGATGGTCCCGAAGGACACCACTCCCGGCTTCAGCGGGTCCAGGTTGCGGCTTATGATGCTCTGGAGGTTGACCACGAGCTGTGAGGCCGTCAGGATGGGGTCCACGGTCTGATGGGGCATGGAGCCGTGCCCGGGCCGGCCCTTGACCGAGATGCGGAAGTTGTCTGCCGCGGCCATCATCGGACCCTTGACGGACCCGACCTTACCGGTAGGCAGCGGCTGCCAGAAGTGCAGCCCGAAGATGGCGTCCACACCCTCCAGCGCTCCCTCCTCGACCATGCCGATGGCGCCGCCGGGCGGGAGTTCCTCGGCCGGCTGGAACAGGAAGACCACATTCCCGTGGAGCGAGTCTTTCATCCCTTCCAGGACCTTGGCAACACCCAAAACCACGGCCATGTGGCCGTCATGGCCGCAGCAGTGGGCGGCACCGGGATTCTGCGAGATGTAGTCCTTGTCTCCCTGCTCCTGGATGGGCAGTGCGTCGATATCGGCCCGCAGGGCGACCGTGGGGCCGTCTCCCCCGCCCCGGAGGTCGGCCCGGAGCCCGGTGCCGGCCATGGTCTTCACCGGCAGGCCCAGACCCTCGAGGTACTCCTTTATGACGCGGGAGGTCCGCTCCTCATGGAAGGCCACCTCAGGGTGGCGGTGGAAGTCCCTGCGCCAGGCAACGAGGTCGTCTTCGATCTCTGCGATTCGACTTTTCAATTCATCTATCATGTTCCAACTCCTTATTATAGCCCCAGCTTGTTGTTGGTGTACTTGGTGATCAACAGCCTGCGCAGGTCCCGGTACATCTGCACGACCCTATCCATGCTGTCCCAGGTGTACTGGTTCAGAAACCTGCGGGCCTCCTCCGGATCCTTCTTGAACATTTCCCAGGCCCGGCGGTCTATGTCCTTCTGCTGCTCGAAAAACGAGGCCTCCAGCGGGTCCCTCACCCTGCGCAGGTCTTTTATGGCTTCCTGCCAGCGCAGGTAGAGGAGGTTGTCGATGAAATCGATGGCCCAGCGGGCCGAGTCCTCGCTGAAGGCGTCGGGGTCATAGGTCTTGTAGAGCGGGTTGATCTCGATGGCTCCCGAGTAGATGGGGACATAGGTGCTGACGTGCTGGTTGTCGAGGTAGAACCAGTAGACCCCGCGCAGGGGTGCGGGCAGCCAGGGCCTGACCTGGGCGACCATGCCATATCCCCCGCGGGAGACCTGGCGCCGCCAGGTTATGTCCAGAAGTTCCCGCATGTCCCGGGTGGGGAAGGGGGTCGTGAGCGGGCTCTTCTTCATGCCGCCCTTTCCATCCGGGACCAGCCAGTCCACATCCGCCGTCATGTCGTAGATCGTGCCTTCGAACACCGAGCGCTGGAAGGCGATCACATCCTGGACCGAGACCTTCCTATCCGGCTTCACGGAAAAGGGATACAGGGAGAGGGGCTCGAGGAACTGGTGGTAGGCATCATACCCGCCGTAGGGATTGCGCAGCCTTTTATCGGGCCACTCCCTGTGGCTGGGCGCGAAGGTGGTAAAGAACAGCCAGAAGCGGCTCACGGCCCACTCCCTGGGCGCCGGGGAATAGACCTCCTGCCAGATGAAGTGCCCGTCAGACTTGGGGTCGTACCAGCCGCGGTCCACGGCCTCCTGCATGTAGTTGGGCGAGGCCAGGAACCAGTCCGGTTTGGAGAGGTCGATCTCCTTGATGATGCTCCAGTTGGGGATGACGGCCACGTGGTCGTCAGGCACGCGCTGGGCCGCCCAGATGGCCCCGGGCTTTCCGCTGTCCGGTTCCCAGAAGGGCCCCACGCTGAATACCTCCATCACCCAAACCTCGTTGCCGTCGGTGATGCAGATCCCCTCCGATTCCGGGCCGCAGGACGGCAGGAAACCGTATTTTTCCATCAGCCCACCGATGAGTTCGACGGCCTCCCGGGCTTTCGTGCAGCGCTGCAGGGCAAAGACCTGGGCCTGTTCGATGGTCATGATCTGCTTCACCCCCATGGCCACATCGATCTGGAGCTCGGCGCGCTGGCTGAGCGTGCTCTCACCGATGGACAGCCCGTGTTCGTTCATCTGGGGGTAGGCCGAGTGGAAGTAGGCATAGGTCTTTTCCACCTGCGGTATGTAGCCCAGGACCTCGCCGTGGTCCTCCAGCGGTTTCCTGACATCCTGAATGCCGTAATGCACGGCCGCCCTGGCTCCCTTGGGGAATGCCTGTGCGGGGATGATGTGGACCCGGCATTCCGGGCCGCAGCCGGTGTGGGACACGATGGCCGACCCGTCCACAGAGGCCAGCTTGCCCACGATGATATCCGTGCAGTGGTCGTCGCCCCCGTCTTCTCCGGCTGGTGGGTCTGCTTGAGTCAACCCCACCGCCCAGAGCACCAGGCACAAACACATTCCAAAAAATACGAATCGTATGGCTGTCTTCATGACTCCTCCCTTACTCTTCCTTTGTGTGTCGCCAGGCTGACCGCCACGGTCACACCGGCGTTTAATACCAGGCCCACAAATCCTGCGTTGATCCCCAGGAACGGATCGTTCCCGGAGAGGATGAGGGCCGCGACCACGGCCACGCCAGTGAGGATTCCGGCTAGGACGCCGGTCTTTGTGACCTTCTTCCAGAAGAGCCCGAACACAACCCCCGGGAAAAACTGAGACACCCCGTCGTAGCCCAAAATGAGCAGGGGCACCAGCTCGTTGGGAAACTTTAGCGCGAAGAACAAGCTCACCGTCATGATCACGATCACCATGATCCGGGACAGCCGCATCACCTGCTCTTCCGAAGCCTGGGGCCTGAACCCGGACTGGTAGATGTTCTTGGCCACCAGGGTGGCGCCAAACAGGACCAGGATAGCGGCCGGCACCATGGCCGTTACCGCCCCGGCCGCACCCACGAAACCCAGGAACCACGGGGGATAGGTCTTTTTAACCAGCTCCAGGAAAGCCAGATCCCCGTTCGCCAGCCCCGGGATGACCAGGAGGGCCGTGAATCCCACAAAAAAGATGAGCAGGATGGGGATCTGGTAAAAAGGCATGATGATGGCGTTGCGCTTGAGGACCCTGGCGCTCTTGGCGGAAAAGGCTGATCCGAATACGTGCGGCCACATGTAGAATCCCATGGCGGTCACCAGGATCGTGGACATGACCCAGAGCACATCCATGTTGGTGGTGGCTCCGGGGAAGACCAGATGCTCCGGCATCTTGGTTATCAATGCGTCCATCATCTTGCCGATCCCCCCGTAATAGATGGCCGGCACCCCGAATCCCACGATGAACACGGCCACCAGCATCAGGATGTCCTTGATGATGGCCACCCAGGCAGCGCCCTTGATGCCGGACGTGTACACAAAGGCACAGGTGAGAACGAATGCAACAATGATGGCCGCGCTGGAAGTGACGGCCCCGTCCGAGGCCACCTCCACGATGAACCCCAGACCGGCCAGTTGGAGTTGGAGATAGGGGATGATGGAAAATACGCCGATGACCGCCACCAGGACACCCAGCCCGCGGCTGTCATAGATCTTGATGAAGAAGTCCGGCTGGGTGTGGAGGCCGTAGCGCTTGCCGATCCTCCAGATCACGGGGAGTATAAAAAACGACAGAGTGTAGGCCAGGGCCCCGTAGATCAGGATGTAGAAGGCCGGTGCGCCCTTGGAATAGGCCCAGCCGCTTGCACCCAAAAAAGTAAAAGTGGTGTAGATCTCCCCGGCCATGAGCAGCCAGATCAGCAGGACGCCGAATCTTCGCCCGCCCACCGTCCAGTTCTCGAGGTTCATCTCGAGGTTGCGGCCGGCGTAGATCCCAACGGCGGCCGAGATCAGGACGACGGCCAGGATGATGATGAGCGCGA
>JAUXEH010000306.1 GCA_030620655.1 Candidatus Aminicenantota bacterium
AGGCGGCCTGAACTACTACCTCGCCCTGGATGTCACGGATCCCGACGACCCCCAGCCGCTCTGGGAGTTCACGGACGCCACCATGGGTGAATCCTGGTCCATCCCCGTGATCGGCAAGGTGCAGAGGACAGGCTACGGCAACGGCTCCTGGCTGGTGTTCATGGGCTCGGGCTATGACAACGACCTGACCTCCACGGTCGGGCGGCATTTCTATGCCGTGGACCTCGAGACCGGAACGGACATCTGGTCCTTCGATGCGGGTGAGGTCGACACCGGCGCGAGCAACATCCCCAACACCATCCCCGGTTCGCCTGCGGCCGTCGACCTCGATCCCGAGGACGGCTTCCTCGATCGGGTCTATGTCGGAGACCTGGACGGGCGGCTGTGGAAGGTGGATGTCAGCCCGCAGTTCGTGGATGCCACCTCCTGGACGAATTCCATCCTCTATGAGGATCCGGAAAACTATCCCATCATCACGCGCCCGGCGGTCTGGGTCAATCCCGGCATCTCGAATTCTCCCCCCCGGGTGTATTTCGGAACGGGCGGGGATGACCGGGCCCCTGACAGCGTCACCTACTCCTTCATCGCCATGATCGACGACGCGGCGCCAGCGGTCGAGTGGTTTATAGGGGACGAGAGCGACCTCGGCCTCCCGGTGGAGAAGAAATCCGGCGACATCGGCATCGGCGAGAAGGTGTGGGCTGACCCGGTGGTGGCGGACTACATCGTGTACTTCAGCACGCTGACCGGGAGCATCGAGAGCGTGGACCCGTGTGTCAGCCTGGCGGGCTTCGGGAAGCTCTATGCCCGCTACGTGCAGGGCGTGGGCAACACGCCCGTGGGCGGCTCGGCCTTCACCTCGTCCACCGGCCCGCTGGAGAGCCTGCAGCTTGTCAGTAAGGCCCGCTCCGCGGTCACCATCGGCGAGCGGACCATGGGCTCCAAGAAGAAGCGCGAGGTCTACATCCAGGAGTTCAACTCGTCCATCCAGAGGCTGGAACAGCCGGTCGGATCCACGCTGGTTATCAAGTCCTGGCGTGAGGTCTACCGCATCATCAAATACCCGCGTTGAGGCCGGAGCTTCAGGGAGAGGGGAACATCCCCAGATACCAGGTGATGATCCTCTCTCCCCACACCAGCCCCACGAAGGCTGCGGGAGCCAGGAAGGTACCGAAGGGCAGGGCGAACTGCATGTCCTTCCTGCGGACCACGATGATGTAAACCCCCACCAGGGCCCCCAGGAACGAACCCAGGATCAATGTGAGGACGGCCCCGCGCCAGCCCAGATAGGCGCCGACCATGAGCATCAGCGTCACATCCCCCATGCCCAGGCCTTCCTTCCGGCGCAGCAGGTAGTAGGTGCCGTATACCAACAACAGGATGCCGGCCCCCACCACGGCCCCCACCAGCGCCTGCCGCAGCGTCAGGTCTTCCCGAAATATTGAGTAGACCAGGCCCAGTACCAGCCCGGGCAGCGTGATCTTGTCCGGCAGGATCTGGTGATAGAGGTCGATGAAGGTCAGGGCGATGAGCCCGCTGGAAAACAGACACGAGATGAAAAAATGCAGGCTGAGCCCGAAATTCAGATAGAGGGCCAGGAAGGCCAGGGGGGTCAGCACCTCGACCAGGAGGTAGGTGGCGGGGATCTTCGCGCCGCAGTAGCGGCACTTACCTCCCAGCAGGACCCAGGAGAGCACCGGGATGTTGTGGTAGAGCTTGATCCGGGTCTCACACTGCGGGCAGTGGGAGGGCGGCAGGGCCAGGCTGAGCCCGTGGGGCAGGCGGTAGATCACGACATTGAGGAAGCTTCCCCAGGCCATCCCGCAGAGGACTACTAGCGCTTCCACCATGGGACTGCCGTCGTGATCTCTCCGGTGGTTGTGTCGTAGACATAGTCGTTGCCGTCCAGGTCCCGGGGGAGGGCATCCACGAGGCCCGCGGTGACCAGCTCGGCGAGGCCCTCCGGGCTGCGGCTGAAGCGCTCCCGGAAGGCTGCCACGGCTTTGGTAAGGCTTTCGATGTGGATGGCGGCATTGACCCGGTAGATGTGATTCGTGGCGATCTTCTTGACGCGTGCGTCATCCGTGGTCTGGTAGATCTCCAGCCAGTTCCTGAGTGCTGTCGGGTAATCGGAGAGCTCGGTGGCGGCGTTGGCGTACAGGCGCCGTGCCACGGGAGGCGAACCCGGGATCTCCATGGCTTTCTTGAAATACGTGCGGGCGAGCTTATAGTCTTTCAGCTGCATCAGGGCGTAATGCCCGGCCTCCCATGGGAATATCCACTGGTCGGGGTTCTTCTCCAGGCCCAGATCCAGGATGCGGAACGCTTTCTCCATGTCCCGGGCATCGGAACCGGCGATCATGGCGCCGATCTGGTAGGGGTCGAGGTAGCGGGGGTCAAGTTCCGCGATGATGGAGAAGACGTGCTCCATGTGGTCGTAGCGGCCGGCCACGGCGGTGTTGCTGAAGTACTGGATGGCCCACAGGTAGATCAGGTCCGCCATGAGCGGCCGGTTTCCCAGAGACATGTACTGCAGGAACCTGCCCGAGGGGAGGTACAGGATAGAGGCGCCCGGCACCCGGGCCCGGGGGATGGTGTCCAGGTGCAGCTTGAGCCCCGCGAAGCCGGCCAGGCTCAGGATCAGGATAAGGACAACGATGCCTTTTTTCATGGGATCAGATAAAGTCTCTGCGTCGGAAGACCAGGACGGCCAGGGCCAGCACGAAGGCCGTGTAGCACAGACCGTACAGGGTGGCCCAGAGGAAGACCTGGGGTGGTATGGGCAGGTGGTGGACGATCTCGGTCTTGAAGTTGAAGTTCTCGAGATCGGGGATGAGGGTGTACAGCACCCGGGCCAGGGTCCGGCTGAATCCGGATTCGAGCTTGCCGATCAGGGTTTCGAGGCCCCAGGATACATGCCCGATGACATAGAACGCGAGCGAGAAGATGGTGCTGAGTATGGGGGTGGAAAAACAGGAGAAGAGCAGCGCCACCGCGGTGATGAGGCACATCTCGAGGAAGATGAAGGCCAGAGCCACGAACATGCCCCACTCCACCAGCCCGGAGTGCAGCAGGAGGATCACGATGAAGATCAGGCTCATCAGGAAGAGCATGACGAACAGGGTCAGGATCAGCCCGAAGAACTTGCCCAGCAGGAACTGCCAGCGGTGGATGGGCTTGGCCAGCAGGGTGTAGATGGTCTTCTTGTCGATCTCCTTATAGACCAGTCCGGTGCCGATCAGGATGGCCATGAGCGCCCCGAAGATGGACAGCGAGGCCAGACCCACATCGGTGATGATCTTGACGCGGTCGCCCACGGTCAGCAGGGCCAGCAGGCGGGAGAAGATCAGGCTGGCCACCGCGACGAACAGCAGCAGGTACAGGATGCGGTCGCGGATGGCCTCGCGGAAGGTGTTGAGGGCGATGGCTCGGATCTTCATCGGGCTTTCACCGTCCCCACGAACAGGTCCTCCAGGCTCTCGGTCCTGGGGACCAGGGAGTGTACCACGGCCTCACGCTCCAGGGCCAGGCGCAGGACCTCCTGCAGCTTGGCTTCCTCGAAGACCTTGAGCAGGACCTTCCCGCCCTGGGTGGTCAGGCAGTTTCCGAAGGGCTGAAGCTCGCCCTCTTCGATCCCGGAGAGGGTCATCTCCGTGAACTGGATCTTTTCCGAGATCAGGTCGTGCAGGCGCCCCTGGTTCACGATGCGGCCCTCCACGATGATGGCCACCCGGTCGCAGATCATCTCGATGTCCTGGAGGATGTGGGAGGAGAGGAACACGGTCCTGCCTTCTTCCCTGAGCTGCACGATGATGTCGCGGATCTCCTTGCGTCCCAGGGGGTCGAGGCCGCCCAGGGGCTCGTCGAGGAGCACCAGCTCGGGATCGTGCAGCAGGGCCTGGGCCA
>JAUXEH010000398.1 GCA_030620655.1 Candidatus Aminicenantota bacterium
CGCAGAGGGCGCTCATCCGGCCCATGCCGCACAGCCACCGCTGAGCAGGGGCGAAACTTAAGGCTGTCTCTTCTCTTTCTTGAGGGGCTTGAGGCCGTCATGTTCTATCACGGCCTTCTTCCACCACTCGGGCACTTTCAGTGCGCCTGACCGCCTCTTTTCCGCGTCGTAGATGCGGAAGTGGTTGTATTTGACCAGCAGCCGGTCTCCCAGATCCCACCAGGCGTCTATGACCTTCTCGGCATAGTTGTTGGTGTAATCCGTCAGAAACTCCACGGCCAGGCCCGGGTCCTGCCTGTGCAGCTCGAGCGCCGTCTTTTCTATGGCAGGCGCGCGGTCGATGGCGCCGTCTTCCCACTGCTTCTGCCATGTCTTGACATCCTCGATGGCATAGGAGTAGACCACCTGCGTGTGGAAGTCCACGTAGTCGAATGCCCAGCGCGCCGATTCCCGGTCGAAATGCCAGTGGTCGCCGATGCTGAAGGAGCGGGGGATCCGGGTGGTCCCGGCGTAGATGGGCATGTAGCAGGATGTGTCCTGGGCCCCGAAGGACAGCCACACCACACCGCCTATGGGATCGGGCAGCCAGTCCCGGCAGACCGCCACCGTGGTGTACTCCACCTTGTTGACGGACACACAGCGCGCCCCGTTGTACCGTTCGCCCTCCACCTGGAAGCCACCGTAATAGTTGGGATTTTGGAAGGGCCCGCCCCTGAGGCCCGCGGCCGGGTCATAGGAGGTGCCCTGGTATTTGTCCCGCATGAGCGCGATGACATCCTGGAGTGAGAGCTTCTCATCAGGCCTCACCGAAAAAGGCAGGTCCATGTTGGGTGTTTCAGCCCCTAATTTCGCCGAGGGAGCCACCAGGTCGAAGAGCCGCCAGAGCCGCCCCCGCCGCGCCTGGGTGTCGGCCGCGCTCCCCTGTGTGGGCGAGTAGGCCTTCTTCCAGTTGAAGGGCTCCCCCTTTTCCGGGTCATACAGCTTCTGCTCCACGGCAAAGGAGATCACGTTGGGGGAGGCCATGAAATTCTCCTGGTCTTCCAGGTCGATCTCCCCGATGCGCGACTCGTTGGGGCAGAAGCTCACGTGGTCGTCCGGGACCCTCTGGGCGCACCAGACAGCGCCGGGCTTCCCTGAGTCCGGTGTCCACAGCGGGCCCACCGGCATGATCTCGAAGATCCAGGCCTCCCGGGGATCGGCCACAGCCAGCATCTCGCCGCTGTCCAGGCCGTACCCGTATTTCTCGGACAGCCCGCCCATGAGCTCTATGGCCTCGCGGGCCGTCTGGCATCGCTCCATAGCCAGCAGGGTCAGCATGGTGATGTCGAACTTGGGCGTGGGCGTGGAGTTTCGCATCTTGCGCTGGCACCCCACGGTGGATTCCCCGAAGGCCAGCTGGTGCTCGTTCATGTAGCCGAAAACACCGTGGACATAGGCATAGGTCCGGGGCACCTGGGGGATGTCGAAGCCGGTGTAGCCCTCCTCCAGGATCATGTCCCACTTCTGTCCCACATCCGGAGGCCAGGTCCGGACCTGGTTGATGTGATAGATCCTGCGGACCGCTCCCGGTTCGTGGTCGGCCGCCGGGATGTGGCGGAACGTCCAGTCACAGATCCCGCAGTCTGCCGTGTGGGTGACCATGACCGAGCCGTCGGTCGAGGCGTCCTTCCCCACCAGGATGACCGTGCACCCCTCAGGTATGCCCTCCATCCCAATATCGAGATCCTGAGAGATGGTCCAGGTGTGCCCGAAGACTAAAACCAGGAATGTCAAAAGCAGGGAGAAACCAAGAAGTCGTAGTGCAGCCTTGCTTGTCATTTCACAGCTCCTTTGCGATATGGTTCATGCCGGTTTCAATCTATAACCGGCCTTGAGGATACAGACCTCGGCCGCGATCTTCATGGGCTCGATAAGCGGCACGGAGATGTCTTGGGGCCGCAGCACGAGCGGGATCTCGGTGCAGCCTGCGATGATGGCCCCAGCGCCCCGGTCGATCAAAGCGCCGGCCGCAGAGAGGATCGCTTCCCTGGGCCCTCCGGTGGTGTGCCCCGCCTTGATGCCCTTGGGACCGAACACGGCCTCCAGGGCTCGGCTCAGGTCCTGCGCCTCAGGGGAGATGATCTCTATCCCTTGTGCCGCGAACACCCTGTGAAAGAGCCGGGACTCGATGGCGCCGGCACTGGCGATTAGCCCCGCGGTCTTTATGCCCGAGAGGTTGGCCCCGGCCCATTTCCCGGCCTCATCCAGCAGGCTCACGAAATCGAATGCGATCTCTTCCCTTACTTCCGGGATGAAGTGGTGCGCCGTGACACACGGCATCACCACAAAATCGGCCCCGGCGTTAAGGAGCGCCTCGATCCCCTCCTTAAGAAAGGGAGTGGGGGAGGGGCCCTGCTTGAGGATCGCATCGGTACGGAGCGGGACCTGGGGATAGCTGTTGATGATGACATGGATGTGGTCCTGGTCTGTGCCCGCGTCCGTGCGGGTTATGATCAGGTCGTACATGTAGCGTGTGGCCTCAGGGCCCATCCCGCCCATTATGCCGATGGTTTTCTTCATTTGTTTGTCCCCTGGTCCAGGAGTTCCTTGATCCTGTCCAGGGGCAGGGCATCGACCTTGCGCCCGTCCCGGCCCTCCATGGCCTGGGCCTGGAAGAGCGAGTTGAGGATGGCCTCTTCCGCTGCCTCGGCCGCGGCCAG
>JAUXEH010000068.1 GCA_030620655.1 Candidatus Aminicenantota bacterium
AACGGTCCGAAAAGAAACCCGGATATGAAACCGAAAAGGATGGCCAGCAGGGGAAGCAGGGTCAGGTTCTCGCGTGCTGAGACGGGAAAATCGGGGAAGATCCGGTGCAAGGCCTGATGGATGAGGAAAAAGACCAGGACCTGCTGGAGGGTGCCGGCCAGAATATTCTTCCAGATGTGGCGGTGCCGGTAGTGGCCGACCTCGTGTGCGATTATGGACTCGATCTCCCGCACATCCATGTTGGCCATGAGGTTATCGGCCAGCACGACTCGGCGTGTTTTGCCCAGACCGGCCAGGAAGGCGTTCTCCTTTTTGGTCTGCCGGCTCATGTCTTCCTTGAAAAAGCCGCTGGCCTTGAGGCCGCCTCGCTCCAGGATCCTAGCCAGGGCCGCAGTCAACTCTGCGTCCTCGATCGGCGTGTATGTGTTGAAGATGGGAAGGATCACGACCGGGAAAAGGGTCGCTAAGATGACGCTGACCAGCGTGAGGGCGGCGGCGGCGATCAGCCACCAGTGATCTGGGAAGCTACCCATCACCCAGAGAAGCAGGCCGAGGACGAGGTAAAGGAAGGCCAGGCTGACGAGAAAGGATTTGCACCGCTCCCAGAGCCAGGATCTCACGCTGTGGTTGGAGAACTTCCATTTATGCTCATGCAGGTAGCCGCTGTAGAAATCCAAGGGGAGCCCGAAGGCGGTGATGACGGCCAGGAACAGGGCGCCATAAGCTAGGAAAACCCACAGGAACGAACCCTCCGGAAACAGGGCAGAGGTCCAAGTGCTCAATCCCGATGCGTAAAAACCGAGTAGAACGAGGAAAGAGAGCAGCATCCCGGCCAGGCCGAGGCGCCGCTTCTCTTTTTCATATTGCTGGGCGAGCTGCTGTTTCTCAGGGTCGAGAAGGGGATGCAGTGTTTTTATCATGGTCTCCTATAAAAGACTAAGTACACTGTTTCATAAATACTATTACATATAAATTGTCAAAATAATAAGTTGCCGAAATTACGAACTTGAGCATTAAGGCTCAGCCCATGCGCATGTCAAACACAAATTGAGGTTTTTTTTGAAAGGGAACATATCGGTTGACCTAGCGTATTCCGGTGCATATTATAAAAGAGGAACTGAATTCTATATCTGGGGGAAAAACACAGAAATGGCATACATCCGGTACTTTGACAGCGCGATCAACAAGACCCGGAAAAAATTCCTGAAACTCACGATCACCAAAAAGATGCTGCTGGGATTCCTGCCCCTGTTTATCCTGACAGTCCTGATGGCCGCTTATGCCCTGACCAGCCTGGCACGGCTGAACAGCATCAACAGCAGCATCGTCGATGAGGATATCCCGCTCATGCTGGCTGCGGATACCATGATCGACAGGCTTTACGACCAGGAAATCCATGGGAACCACTATGTCATCATTGCAAAGAGTGCCCAAAATCTGGAAATGTTTCGCAGTGCAGGAAGGGAGTTCAAAAACCAGGTGGTGATTATATACGGCCTTCCTGGAAGAGATGCCCAACGCGTCGATCGTCTCTACACCCTCCATAATGAGTATGAAGAAATTTTCAGGGAGTGGTTTAAATCCGTGGATGAGCCTGGATCCGGTTCCGGCGACTATGAGGCTCGCATCGGAGAAAAACAGACTGAATTGAGGGACCTTATCGAGGAGCTCTCAGGTGCGGCATCTGCCGGTCTCAGAGACAAAACGATAGCAGCCTCGCTCATCGGATCCAACTCTTCGAAAATATTCGCCGTGTTCTGCATCATCAGTCTGTTGATCGGTTTTACCGCGGCCTATGCGATCACTAGAAACATTTCCGGTACGATCATCCAGTTGAAGAATGCCACACAAGAGATTTCCAGGGGTAAATTCGACTACACGCCCGAGATCCACAACCAGGACGAACTAGGGGAACTGGCGTTCGCGTTTTCGGAGATGGCCAAACGTTTGAAACGATTGGAGGAGATGTATCTCGACACCAGCCCCCTGACTCACCTGCCCGGGGGCATCGCGATCGAGAATGTGTTGAAAAAAAGGATCGAATCGGGCCAATTATTCGCGTTCTGCCTGATAGACCTGGACAACTTCAAGGCCTACAACGACCACTACGGGTATGCCAGGGGGAATCAGGTACTTAAAAACACGGCCCAGATCATCGAAAAAGCAGTCAAGAAGTACGGCACGGAGGAGGCATTCATTGGCCACATCGGCGGGGACGATTTTGTGGTCATCTCTTCTATCGACCGGTATGCGGTGATCTGCAAAAACATAGTCGATGAATTCGACCAGAATGTCGACAGTCTCTATGATGCCAAGGACCTGCGTCTGGGGCACATTATCCGGAAGTCCCGCACCGGAGAAGAGAATAAATTCCCTCTCATGACCATATCCATCGGGGTGGTCACCAATAAGCGGAGGAAGTTTAGGCACTTCGTCCAGGTGGGGGAAATCGCGGCCGAGGTCAAGAACTACGCCAAGTCCAAGCCCGGCAGCTTGTATTATGTCGACCGCCGGAAAGGCGACTGATTCATCTCAAGGCTCACACCGGGAAACACATTGGCCTTGCCCGTGTTTTGTGTTAATATTGACCTGAACAAAGCATAGAAATGAAGCCCAAGGTTCTCACGCAGGTCACAGCCGTCCTCTTCTTATGTGCCGGATTTATACACTTCGGGGCCTGCGCCGTTTATGAAGAGCCCGAGATGACGCCTCCCGTCTTTCGCCAGGACCTGTCGCTGCTTGCACCGGAGGAATTCCCCGGGAAGATCACGGAGCTCGAAGACATCGCCGAGAATCACGAAAACCCGAGCGTGCGCGTCCAGGCGTACTATTATGCCGCCCTGGCGTGCTTGCATTACAACAATCCCGCCCCGGATTACGCGCAGGCTCTAAGGAACCTGGATGCATATATGGCGATCGACACGGAGCATCCCAGAGAAAAGGGTGAGATCGCGATCTGGCAGTTCGTACTCTCTCAAATGGTCACGACCCTTCAGGACTACGAAAAACTACAAAAGAGTTATGCGGAACTGCGACAGCAGTATCGAAACACAGAAAAAAACAGGGAATTTCTCGGCCAGCAGATAGAAGACCTGGCCAAAACCATAGATAGACAGAAAAAAGAGATAGCGGGCCTGGAAGACAAAATCAAGAAACTGGATGCGCTCCACGCCGAGATCGAGAAAAAAAAGAGAAAGAAGTAGCTTACCCGAGGTGTTTCCCATGTCCAATAATCCGGGTGCCGAAAACTCAGAGCTGCAGCAAAGTCTCAGGGGACTGAAGCCGGGGGACCATCTCTGCTGCATCTACGAGACCGAAGAAGAACACCGGTCGGTAATCACAGCCTATATCATGCAGGGATTGGAGCAGGGAGAAAAAGTCCTATACATCGTTGATGAGCGCACCTCAGAAGCCATCCTCGGCTATCTACAGGAAGAGGGATTGGACGTCGAAACCTACCTGAAAAAGGGGCAGCTTTCGATAGTCTCTTCCGATGAGTCCTACATAAAAGAGGGAAAAACCTTTGACCCGGACAGCATGATCTCACTGCTCAGGGAGGAGAGCGACCGTGCTCTAGCTGAAGGCTACACTGCCCTGCGGGTGACCGGGGAGATGACATGGGCGCTCAAGGGATCACCCGGTTGCGAACGGCTGATCGAATACGAGGCTAAACTCAACGCATTCTTCAGCGAGAATAAATGCCTGGCCGTATGTCAGTATGACAGGCACAGATTCGAGTCCGGCCTGCTTTTGGACGTCCTCAAGACACATCCAAAAGTCGTCATCGGCACCAAGCCTTACAACAACTGCTATTACATCGATCCAGATGAGCTGTTGGGCCCTGATTCTGAGACGGCGCAGCTGAACAACAGGATTCGAAACCTTGAGCGGCAGAGCCGGGAAGAGGAGTCTCTCAAAGAAAGCGAGGAGAAATACCGAACACTCATCGATAACGCCAACATGGGCATAGTGGTGCTTCAGGATGGAAAGAAGGTCTATGCAAATTCACGATTGGCCGAGATGGTCGGGTATACGGATGAGGAGCTCTCCAATATTGATTTGGTATCTGCGATCCAACCTGAGGACATGGGATTCGTACAGGACCGGATCAGACAGCGGCTCGAGCAGAGAATAATGGAGCCGGAACTGGCGGAGATCAGGGTGATGACAAAGTCCGGAGATCCAATCTGGATCGAGACGAGCTCGGCCATCATACAATGGCGGGGCCGGCCTGCCCTCCAGGCTTTTGTTATCGACATCACCGAACGAAAACGGTTTGAAGCGTCGCTCCGTAAAAGCGAGGCGACCACCCGGTCCCTGTTAAATATTCCCACCGACTTAGCGGTTTTGATTGATACCGGAGGGAAGATCCTGGATCTCAATGATACAGTCTCGACAGTGCTGGCGGTTCCTCGAGATGAAGCCATCGGGACATCTCTTTGGGAGGTCTTCCCACCGCATGTCAGGAAACACCGGAAATCCATCCTCAAAAAAGTCATCAAGACCAAGGTGCCGATCCGTCATGAGGACCGGATGGGAAACACGTGGTACGACACCGTCTTGTGTCCGATCCTGAATGATCAGGGGGATGTGGAGAGGATAGCCATATTGTCCCGGGAGATCACAGAGCGAAAACAGATGGAGATCGAGCTGCAGGAGGCGAAAGAGGAGATGGAATCCCGGGTGGCGGAACGGACCTCCGAATTGGCCCGCCTGCTGGCCGAGCTCAGAGAGAGCGAAAACCGCCTGGCTGAGGCACAGCACATCGCACGCCTGGGGAGCTGGCAATGGGACATTGCCACGGGCGAGACAACCTGGTCGGATGAGGTCTTCCGTATTTTCGGGATGAAGCCCCGAAAAGGATCTGTCTCAACGGAGGAATTCATCCGGAGGGTCCACCCTGACGACCGCAGGGCGGTCGAGGAGGCCACGAAACAGGCCCTGGAAGAGCCTTCCAAGGGATTCGATCATCAGTACCGGATCGTTCGGTCCGACGGCTCCGTCCTTTATGTCCATGAGTATGGCCATATGAGCGTCGACAGCGCAGGAAAACCACATCATATGCTCGGTACGACCCAGGACATCACGGAGATGAAGGCACTGGAGGCAGAAACCCAGAAACTGCGGGCGGACTTGGCTCACCTGGACAGGGTGGTCACCCTGAGTGCACTGACAGGAGCGATAGCCCACGAAGTCAACCAGCCGCTGACAGCGATTCTGAACAATGCGCAGGCGGCTCTGCGGTATCTCGATCCCGAACAGATCGATCTGGATGAGGTGCGGGAAGCCTTGAAGGACATCATATCCGATGATAAGAGGGCCAGGGATGTGGTGATACGGCTCCGTACGCTGGTTAAGAAAAGAGAGAACCTGCGGGAGCCGTTCGATCTGAACATGACCATTTTGGATACGGTCCGGATACTCCACAGCGAGACTCTGATCCGCAATGCCAGCGTCACCACAGAGCTCGATCCCCGGCTGCCGGTCGTATTGGGAGATCGCGTCCAGATGCAGCAGGTGATCCTCAACTTGATCATGAATGCCCTGGAGGCGGCCAAAGAATCTCCCAGGGAGGCCCGGAAGATCGAGGTTTCATCCCGTTCGTTGGATGGCACAGAAATACTGCTCACCGTCAGCGACTCCGGCCCCGGTATCGCGGAAGACAAGCTGGAGGCCATATTCGAGCCGTTCTACACCACCAAGGCGCAGGGTACGGGCCTGGGGCTCACAGTATGCCGTTCCATCGCTGAGTCCTACGGAGGCCGTATGCAAGCCGAGAACCGCGCCGGCGGGGGAGCCTCGATCTCACTCCGGCTTCCGATCGGCGAGGGCGGATAGCACTGATGGACGCGCGACGACCCACGATCTTCATCGTAGATGACGACTCCTCGGTCCTGACATCGCTCAAGAGGCTCTTGAAGTCATCGGGATACGACGTCGCAGCCTTTGAATCCGCCCGGGAGTTCCTGGATTCCGATCTTAACGTCGAGGCACCGTGCTGTCTGGTCCTCGATGTCATGATGCCGGAGATGAGCGGACTCGACCTGCAGGAAGAGATCGCATCCCGGGACCTCCCCATGCCGATCATCTTCGTCACGGCACTCTATCACATCCCCTCGAGTGTAAGCGCAATGAAAAAGGGGGCGATCGATTTCCTGACCAAGCCGTTCGAGGAAAAGGATCTCCTAGAGGCGATCCAAACGGCACTTCAAAAGGACAGGAAGAGGCGCAGTGACTCAGAAGAGATCGACAAGGCCAAGCGGCGGGTGGCCCTGCTGACGCCTCGAGAACAGGAGATCCTCTCCCATGTGATCAGCGGTAAGCTCAACAAACAGATCGCCTTCGATCTGGACATCTCCGAGAGGACAGTCAAGGCCCACCGCAGCCAGATCAAGCACAAGCTGGCGGCCGATTCCGTGGCCGAGCTCGTCAGGCTTTCGGAGAAGGCGGGGATCCAGCCCTCAACCTCTAGAGGCGATTGACGGTCAGTCCGCCTTATTGTACCAAGGTACAATAGACAAACGTGCACCAAGTCTTTAAATTAACCCCATATCCGAGTCCCCAGATGCAGGAACGACCCATCATCTACATCGTAGACAGCGACAGTTCTGTGCGCAGGGCCATGAAGCGGCTCCTGCAGGCTTCCCATATGCAGGCCAGGACGTTTGCCACACCCAATGAGTTCCTGGAAAGCACGTTCCAGGATCAGAATGCCTGTCTGATCGTCGATGTGAACGGTCTGGGCGACAGCGGCCTCGAGCTCCAGAAGACCCTGGCGGCCAGGGGGGCAGAGCTCCCGATCATCTTCATGACCACCTTAGAGATCGGCGAGGTGCGTGACCGGCTGAAGGAAGCGGGAGCCGTAGGCTATTTCAGGAAACCGGTCGATGATCAGGCCCTGCTGGACATCATCCGGTGGGCCTTGAGCAATCAGCGCGCCACGCCTCCCCAGTGATCGACTACTTGGCCTATCACTCGTATCTCAAGGAATCCACCGGGTCCGCCAGAGCGGCCTTCAGAGTCTGGAAGCTTATGGTCAGCAGGGCGATCACTAAGGCTGCCGCGGCAGACAGGAAAAAGATCCGTGGCTGGATGTCGACCCGGTACGCAAAGTTCTGGAGCCACTGGCGCATGAAAAAATAGGCCAGGGGCCAGGCCAGCATGTTGGAGACCAGGACCAGGAGGGCGAACTCTTTGGAGAGCAGCACGAATATCCTGCCGATGGAGGCACCCAGGATCTTGCGGATCCCGACCTCTTTGGTGCGCTGCCCTACCATGAACAGGGCCAGTCCGAACAGACCCAGCGAGGCAATGAAGATGGCTAGTGCCGAGAAGACCGTGAATACCTGCCCCAGTTTTTCCTCGCTCCGGTAGAGCTGGTCGAAGGTCTCGTCCAGGAAGGAATATTCGAAGGGATGCGCGGGGTCCAGCTCTTTCCATTTGTTTTCGATATAGCCCAGGGTGGACGGGATGTCATCCGAATGGATCCGCAGGGCGAACACATAGGTGTTCGATGTCCAGATGTGGATGACCAGCGGATTGATCTCTTCCTTCAGAGACTGAAACTGGAAATCCTTCACAACCCCTATGACACGCCCCTGTTTTTTGTCCCATTCAAAGCGGGTGCTCAGGGGGTCTTTCAGCTGCAGGGTGCGGACGGCCGCCTGGTTAATAATGAAGGCTTGGTTGGCGTCCGTGCTCATCTCCCGTGAGAAATCACGGCCCTGCACGATCTCCATGCCCATGGTCTTGATGTAGTCGTGATCCGTGTAGATCATCCGCACGGTCAGCGTCTTTTTCCCCTCCTCTGTCACCAGCTGGATGGCATCACCCGCCACGACTCCACCGGGTACACCGATGGTGATGGTGGCCGAGACGATGTCGGGGTTCTGCATCAGGTCCGCCTTGACCGCCTCGTAGTTTTTCCTGAGGGAATTGTCCTGGATCGGAACGACCACCACATGTTCCTTGTCGAAACCCAGCTTCCGGTTCCTCAGGAAATCAAGTTGATCCAGGACCACAGCCGTGGAAACGATCAGGGTGATGGAAATGCCGAACTGCAGGACGACGAGCCCCTTCCGCAGCAGCGATCTGCCTGACGCCGTTTTTTCAGTACGCCTCAGCACGGCGGCCGGCTGGTACCGGGAGATGAAGAAGGCCGGGTAACTCCCGGAGATGATCCCCACGAAAAACATGAAAAAGACGACCGCACCCAGCATGGCCAGGCTGCCGAGGTTTTTCAGTTCGAGGCTTTTACCGGTCAGGGTATTGAAAGAGGGGAGTGCCAGTACCAGGAGGATGAGCGAGATCAGCAGGGCGATAAAGGTGAACAGCAGCGCCTCCCCCAGGAACTGCTTTATGATCTGATGACGGTTGGCTCCGACCACCTTGCGCAGCCCGACTTCCTTGGCGCGGCCGGCGGAGCGGGCGGTGGCCAGGTTCATGAAGTTGACGCAGGCGATCAGGAGGATGAAAACGGCGATCACCGAAAAGATGGCGACGTATTTGATGTCGCCGGTCGGGCTGATCTCGTGCTGGAGGTTGGAGCGCAGGTGAATGCTCTTCAGCGGCTGCAGGCAGGAGGAAAGTGGCCCTCCCAGAATGGCCTGGATCTGCTGGGCCGCGTATTTTTCGATAAACCCCGGAAGCTGCTCCTCCAGTTCTGCGCCGCTGTGCCCCTCCTTAAAAAGGAGGTAGGTGTAGAACTCGTGCCGGGCCCAGCTCTGGAAGTAGCGCTTCTGCACAGAAGGGATCTGCTCCAGGGTCTTCATCGAGGCGAACATGTCGGCATGGAAGTGAGAATTCCTCGGCATTTCCCGCATGATCCCGGTCACAAGATACTCCTGGTCATTGATCTTCAGAGTCTGGCTGAGGGCATCTTCGCGGCCGAAATACTTGGCCGCGATGCGCTCCGAGACCACAAGCGTGTTGGGGGCTTCCAGGGCCGTACCGGCGTCGCCCTTGCTCAACGGCAAGGTGAAGACGTTGAAGAGCGATGCATCGGCGAAGATCAGGCCGTCCTCGTAAAACTTCTTCTCCCCGTATGTCACCATGCGCCGTCTGCCGAGCATGAACCGTACCGCGTCCTCAATATATATGGGGAAGTCCCTCTTCAGGGCCGGGGCGAAGGGGGCGGAAGACAAGGCGAAGTAGCGGCTAAGGTCTCCCTCCACATCGAAGCTGTCCACCAGGCGGTAGATCCGGTCGGCCTTTTCGTGATAGCTGTCATAGCTCAACTCGTCCCGTACATACAGGAAGATCAGGAAACAGCAGGCCATGCCGATGGCCAGCCCGGCGATGTTGATGAAAGAATAGGCCTTGTGGCGCCTCACGTTGCGGAAGGCGATCTTCAAATAGTTTCTGATCATGGTCCTGTGATCGAGTAGATTTTCTCACTGGTATATACGCAGTGATACACAAAAGGGTTTCGCTTTTCGTCTGGTCAGCTTCGCATTTTCGCAGGCAGATTTCTGAACAGCCCCATGATCTTACGGCGCAGCAGGAAGAGAAAGATCAGGTGCCTGGATGTGTTGCTGATCTTGACCTGGGGAACCCGGCCGCCCTCGACCTCTGTCATCGTGATCCAGCCCTTTTCCAGGGCGCCTTCCAGAGTGGAATACGATGTGCCGTCTAGGACCCTATCCATGTGTATGGGGATGATGGTCAGATTTCCATGGCTGACCGGCTTTCCCAACTCCAGCCGCTTTACCATTTCCCGGACGGGGTGCTGCTTCTCATTCGAGAAAGAAGCCGCTTGGGGTCCCGACAGCATAACAACGGCCAGGGCCACCGACATCATGATCGATTTTTTTAACATCGAACGATCCTCCTTGGAGTGGATTCGCTGGCCCTGTATCCTCTACCGAGCCATCGCTCACAATATACAGAGGTAGTTCGACAGGCTTGTCACTCGAACGTAAAAGGTTTGTAAAAAAAATGTATTAGGAGGAGCCTCCGGGCAAGGCTATTTTGACTTTTTATAGCTGATGGAAAGGCCGTTGCCCCGGCTGTCGACCGTGGTCTCCAGGTTGGAGAGGCTGAGCAGATACTCCATATAATCCCCGCTGCCGCCCCCTCGTCTGCCGCGCCCTCTCATCGATACATTGTGGGTCGTGTAGCATCCCCCGACCTCAAGCTTGGGGAGGACTGATATCAGGTAGTTCTTGTACCATCCCTTGTCCGCATCGCTGAAAACAAAGTCGAAGGGCCCCTCCAGGCTTGGGACGATCTCGTGGGCATCGCCGAGACGCGCGTCGATGTATTCGGAAAGCCCCGCTGCCTCGAAATTTTCCAGAGCCTCGCGGTGCCGCTGTTCATCGATATCGATGGTGATCAGTTTGCCCCCGGTCTTGGAGAGTGCCCAGGCGATCCAGATCCCGGAGTGTCCGGTGGAGGTCCCGATCTCAAGCGCCCGGGTGTATTTGTTTTTAACGATGAGGTCATGAAGCGTCCGGCCGTCTACGGCCGGAACGTTCATGTCGCCCCAGCCCCAGTCGTGGGAGTCGAGAAATTTCTTGACCCGGGCATCTAGGTCCTCTTGGCCCGATATTACCACGGGACCTGACAGGAGAAGGGCAACAACCAGCACGGCCGTCACCGACATAATCGGGATAGATTTAATCGCCAATGTCTTCATGATTACCTCTCTCTGAATTCTTCCATCAAAACATCAGTTTCCATATCTTTAGACTCCATCAAGGAATAAATCTTCCTCATCAACGGTCCAGCCCTTGCTAACTGGCATTACTTAGCAGTTTTTTGGCGGAACCGCCGAGAGCGACACCATGACCGGTCAGGCAGAGATGGGCGACTTCGGCTCCATGGATTGGACTGCCAAGAAAAAGTAGAACCGTCCTAAAAGCGATACCCGTAGCGGATACCGAGGGAATCCATCCCTTCGTTAGGCACTGCGAGATTGGCGTTCGAGATGTGATCGAACAGAATCGAGACCCGGTGGTGTTCGTCCAGCACATAGCCGGCTTCGATGGCCATACGAAGCAAAAACCGGGACCCCAGCCACTTCCTATCCATATTATCTGACTCAAGCTCACCGGTGTGCACCGCTAGTCCGAAACCAAGATCAAGGATCAGCCCCCATCTTGTCTGATATTCCCAGAGCAGGCCGGCGTAGAGCTTGCTGGTTTCTTGCCGGGAGTGGATGCTTCCCCCCAGGTTGATGCGCACCAGCCCCGAGAGAATTTTGAAGCGGGGACGGCCGAATATGACTTCAGCATTATAATCGATTCCGCCTTCCTTGCGGGTATGGCTCCAAAGTTTGCCCACGTCATGGGCGAGCACACCGCCACGGATCTCGAAGAACCTGCCCGAATCCTCTTGGGTCGACGATCCAGCCATATCTGAAATCGGTGCAGAACCTAACAGGCACAGCAGCACCCAAACATGCAGCCTATTCACTCTTCGATCCTCCAGATGAGTATTCAAGAATA
>JAUXEH010000148.1 GCA_030620655.1 Candidatus Aminicenantota bacterium
TCCCCAGGCGATATACACCGGCGCCTCATAGCCTTCGATCAGCCGCTTGTAGGAGTTGACCCACTGGCAGGATACGGCCGAGATCTCATGCGCGTGGGTCATCAGGCCGGCGATGTAACTCCTGGCTTGCTCTGAGAGGTGGTATCCGTCCTCCGCGTCGAAAAATATGTTCCTGCCCCGAGACCACAGTGACTGGTGCACATGCATCCCGCTTCCGTTCTGACCGTTGAGCGGCTTGGGCATGAATGTCGCGTACAGCCCGTGCATGCGGGCCACCTTCTTGACAAGGTAGCGGAAGATCATGCTGACATCCGCCATCTCGAGAGCGCTCATGTATTTGAGGTCGACCTCATGCTGGCCGCTGGCCACCTCATGGTGGTCGTATTCCGATTCGATCCCCATCTTTTTCAACAGCAACTGGATCTCTTTCCGGATCTCCCCGTGCAGGCCGCCGAAGAAGTATCCACCGTCGTCCATGGGAACGGCCTGGGTCTTTCCCGGGAATATGAAAAACTCCAGTTCCGGCCCCACCTTGATGTCATCGATCCCGAATTCGGTCCTGCCTTTCTCCAGCACCTTTTTCAGCACATAGCGGGAATCTCCCTCGTAGGGCGCTCCCTCCGGAGTAAGGATATCACCGAACATGATCGCCTCCTGCCACCGGGTCCCATCCTCGAAGCCTCGATATTCCCACGGGAGCACTCGGAATGTCCGGGGATCGGGTTTGATCACAAGATCGCTTTCTTCTATACGCACGAAGCCCTCCACCGAGGATCCGTCAAATCCTTTCCCGGCCTTGAAGGCTTTCTCCAGTTCATACACAGGGATGGAGAAGTCCATGTGCCTTCCCAGGATGTCTGGGAAGATGATGCGCACGAATTCAAGGGTGTTGCCCGGATCGAGACATACGTCCAGGACTTCCCTCTCGTCGGTAAACCCGAAATATTTGATATGGGCGTCATTCATGTGTTTCATGCCTCCTTTTCGTGATCAAACGCAAGACGATGAGCTGGATATCTCGAAGTTCGCGTCTGTTTCATTTGTTGATATATTTTATATAATGAGGTATGATTGTCAAGAAAATATGGAGTAAATAGGACAAAAAAATTTATTATCCAAAACATATAAGACAAATGTTGGAGACGGATCATGGCTGATGAACTGGACAGGAAGATTATTCAGGCCCTCAACCGGAACGCACGGAAGAGTTATCGTGAGATCGCCAAGGAGGTCGGGACCTCGGTGACCTCCGTCATCCACCGGATCAAAAAGTTCGAAGAGACCGGGGCCATTAAAGGCTACATCCCGGTCGTGGACCAAGAACACTTCGGCCTTTCCATGAGCGCGATCATCGCCCTGCGCATTTCCCGGGGGAAGCTGCTGGACATCCAGCATAAGATCGCGCAGGACCCCCGGATCGCGGCCGTCTATGATGTCACCGGAGATTGGGATTCGATAATCATCGGTTATTTCCGTGACCGCCATGACCTGAACGATTTCATCAAGGATATACTGATCCTGGAGAACGTGGACCGTTCCATCACCCATGTCGTCTTGAATGTGATAAAAGAGGAGCGCCGCATCCCGGTCTGATTTCAGCTCTCCTCTTTTGTCTGTTATAATGGAAACCTGTTACGGTTTGCCCCGTACTTAATACTGAGTTCTGAGTTGAAAAAACGGACGTTTATTCATTTATGGTTCAGCCTCTGGTGTGTCCTGGCTGTTTGTCCCGAGTCACGGCAGGCCCCCTCCCAGGATATCGACTCTTTTGTCGGCCACATCAAAGCCCTGCTGGAAGCCCGGGACCTCCCCGCATTCCTCGAAACCATGAATCCTGAGCTGCGAGAACAGAAGGCAGCCCGGTTCCGCAGCATGTTCGACGACTTCGGGATGGAAACCCTGAAGGTTTATCCCGCCGCTGTGCAGCGGCGGACTGAGGGCACCTACCATGTCTTTCTGCGGATTATATTTCAGAATCCCTACGCCGTGCTCATGGATCTGTGGCGGCTGGAAGCGGTCCGCAGCAGCACCGGATGGCGGATTCGCCGCACCGAATACACAGAGGATGTACGCATGCTGTACAAGATCCAACTGCCCTCGGACCGGGTGGTTCGGGCTCGATCTTTTGAGATCCGGCATGCGGATATACGGATATCGTTCCAGAATGCCGTCTGTTTTTACGATAATATTCCCGACCTGGAAACCGCACTCATCGTGGTGGGCGATGGGCAGCTCCATTTCTCGCCCTCACACCCCAGGGAGAAGCACCAGCTGGAGCTGGTCTATAAGAAACCGTTCCTGGAGGACCGTCTGGAATACGTGTACCTGCGCATCTCCCCGTCCTTTTACGAGAGCAACGTCACCATCGTTCCCGAGACGGATGCAGAACCGGTCAGCGAGGCCGAGATCAACAAGGCCTATTCGCTGTTCACCAAACATTACTCGCGGTCATTTACGGTCCGCAACTCGCTGACCAATGAGATGCTGTCCGTGCTCCCGCAGGGAGAGGAAGCGGTCTTCGAGTTCAAGGGAAAAAAGGTCAAAGACGTCACGTATGTTTACTCCCCTTTTGCCAGGGACGAGATCTATTTTTATCAGTGGAAGGAAGACAGGATCCTGAATCTGTACTCGCCTCCCATGGGAGAAGGCCAGAAGCGGCTCTTTATCTCGTTCGGACAGAAATACGACGTGATCCGGTATGAAATCGACCTCGACTTCAAGCCCGATTCCCGCTTTTTTGCCGCGAAAGCCCGGATCGAGGTGGAGAGCAAAGTGGGGCGGTTGAACAGCCTGAAATTTCAGCTGAATCCCGGCCTCCAGGTCCTGCGTATCGCCGACGCCGGCAACCGGGAGCTCCTTTTCACTGAAGACAAGCTGCGCAAAAGCCTGTACATATATTTCTTCCAGCCCCCGGCGCGGGGCCAGTCTTCGACCGTAGACATCTACTACCGGGGGAGGATCGAGCCTGCGGCCATGATCGCGGATGTGGTGGATACCGGTCAGATAGATCAAACCATACGCTTCGGGAACATCCGGCTCGAAACCCTGCTCTACAGCCGGTCTGCTCTCTGGTATCCCTCACCCGATGACGTGGATTATTTCACGGCTCGTGTCAAGATCATCACCCCGCCGTCATTTCAGGTGATTTCCAACGGCCGCCTGGCCGAACACTATGTGCTGCAGAACCTGCAGGACGTGGAGGATGTGGGGCCCTTGGGTAACGTTGTCCACGTCTTCGAGGTCGAGCGGCCCGTGAAATACCTGTCCTTCGTGGTGGGCCGGCTTACCAAGCGCGAGGAGGAACCGGGGCCGGTTCCTCTGACCTATTACCGCGGTTCCCAGACGACGGGGGACAGTTGGGACATATTCTCGGGCGCCCGGGAGATCCTGGGTTTCTACCAGTCCCTGTTTGGTGAGTTCCCCTATGAAAAACTCTCCATCGTTCGCCGCGTATGGGCCTCCGCCGGCGGGCACAGCCCCGCCTCGTTCATCGTCCTCAACGACCTGCCTGAAGTCATCGCCCGGAACCTGCGCCGGAGCCGCGAGAGCCCGGTCGACCTGTCCAACTGGAAGGAGTACTTCCTGGCCCACGAGATCGCCCACCAGTGGTGGGGCCAGGGCATCGGCTGGGAAAGCTACCGAGACCAGTGGCTCAGCGAAGGCATGGCTCAGTTCGCGGCCGTGCTTTTCCTCAGGCACAAGTATGGGGAGAGAGCCTTCGCTCGGATCCTGGAGAAGTTCGCGAATACGACCAACAAGAGATCCGAGTGGGGCGGCATCACCATGGGAACCCGGATCAGCTATTTCAACTTCGAGGCGTATCAGGCAATCGTCTACAACAAGGCCGCGCTGGTGCTGAACATGCTGCGGGATCTGCTGGGAGACGAGGCGTTTTTCTCCGGGATCCGCCGGTTCTATGCCCGTAACCGGTACCGTGCGGCCCGCTCCGCCGGGTTTTACCACGCCTTCCACGACGTCGCCCCCATGGACCTGACAGCCTTTTTCGAGCCGTGGTTTGACTCGCATCTCCTTCCTGAGGTCCAAATCACGCATTCGACACAGCCTACCAGCGATGGATACTTGCTGCAGGTTCGGGTGACTCAGGTCGGGACCAAGTTTATGTTCCCGCTCTGGGTCGAGTGGAGGGAAAACGACCGGAGGGTCAGGCGGAAGATGGTCGTGGATGACCGCTCCACCTCGTTCGAATTCAGGACTGCCCAGGAGCCAAAAAGAATACGGTTCAATCCCGAGAAAGCCGTCCCCGGCCGCTTCACCATCCAGGCCCACCCTGAAAGGACACGGGAGTGAAATCGATCCGTTTGTCAGTCTGGGAGGCGAGTGACGTCGATTTCCAGCCGCTTGATCATCTCGTTGAGGGTGGTGGGCTTGACCCCCAGGAGGGCGGCCGCTTTCTTCTGAACTCCCCTGCTGCGGTGCAGGGCATCGATGATGGCCTTCTTCTGGAACGAATGGATCTGGTCCCTGAGGTGCATGCTCCCGGGATGGTTCCCCCCGCCCTCATCTTCGCTGGGGCAGAGTAGGAATGGGGGAAGCATCTCCCTCGAGATGATCCGGCTCTTGCTCAAGACTACGGCCCGTTCGATCAGGTTCTCCAGTTCACGGATGTTGCCCGGCCAGCTGTAGGCCTCCAGGATCTCCATGACATCGTCTGTGATGCCGTCGATCTGCTTGTCATTCTCCTGAGAGTGTCGGTTGATGAAGTGCTGGATCAAAAGCGGAAGGTCTCCGATGCGTTCCTTCAGGGGCGGGAGTTCGATCTTGATGACGTTCAGGCGGTAATAAAGATCCTCACGGAATGCCTGTTTTGCGATGAGGTCTTCCAGGGACGTATTGGCAGCGGCGATGACCCGGACGTCGACCTTGATGGTCTTGGTGCCTCCCAGGTACATGAACTCCCTTTCCTGCATCACACGGAGGAGTTTGGCCTGGGTCTCGATGTTCAGCGTGGAGATCTCATCGAAAAAGATGGTCCCTCTGTCCGCAGCCTCGAACAGTCCCTTTTTCTGCGCGGTGGCGCCCGTGAACGCACCCTTGACGTGACCGAACAGGTGGCTTTCCAGCAGGTCTGGAGGCAGGGAGCCGGAATTGACGGTGATAAATGGGAAATCGATCCTGTCGCTGTTCTGGTGTATGGCGCGGGCCACCAGTTCCTTGCCCGTCCCGCTTTCACCTTGGATAAGGATGGTGCTTCTTGTGGGTGCGGCCGCCCGGATCATTTCGAAAACGTTCTGCATGACCCGGCTCTTACCGATGATGTTCTCGAAGCTGAACTTATTCTTCAACTCGGCTTTGAGCCTCACGTTCTCCTGCTGCAGCCGCCTGTGCTCCAGGGCCCTCTCGATGGTCAGGATCAGTTCGGCGTGTTTGAAGGGCTTCTGGATGTAGTCGAAGGCGCCGCTCTTCATGGCCTCGATGGCGGATTCCACCGAGGCATAGGCCGTGATGATGATGACCACGGCAAGGGGATCGATCTTCTTGATGCGCCGCAGGACCTCGATGCCGTCCATCCCCGGCATCAGCAGGTCCAGGAGGATGAGGTCGAATTTATAGTCGGGGTATTTCGCCAGGGCCTCCTCACCCCTTGATGAGCCTTCGACCGTGTATCCTTCGGAGCTGAGAAGTTCTCCCAGGACCTCGTGGATGATGGGTTCGTCGTCGATGATGTGGATCAATCCTTTGTCTGTCATGTGTCTTCTCGATTCGATAGGGTTTTGTTTTGGTCTCTCTTATCCAGATCCATGGAGATGAAGATGGTGAACAGGGTGCCCCTGCCGGGCGAGCTCTCTACGGATATGTGCCCTTCATGTTCCTTGATGATGGCATAGCTGATGGACAGCCCCAATCCCGTTCCCTTGCCGATCCCTTTGGTGGTGAAGAAGGGATCGAATATGTGGGGGAGGTGCTGCTGGCCGATCCCGGTTCCCGTGTCCCGGATCTTGACCACGGCGGTCCGGTTTTTCCGGGTCAGCTCTATGCTCAGGGTCCCGCCGTCCGGCATGGCATCCATGGCGTTCAGTATGATGTTGATGAAGACCTGCTGGAGCTGTTCTCCCTGTGCCCGGATGGGATTGAGGGCATCGAGGTTCAGTTCCAGGGCGATGTTCATGTTCTTCAGCTTGTACTCGATGAGCGAGATAATCCCCAGGATGCTCTCCTTGAGCTCGACCTGGTAGAAGGCACTCTCCGAAGGATTGCGCGCGAAGTTGAGCAGGCTCTTGACGATCTTTGCCACCCGGTCGGTCTGGACTTCGATCTTGTCCAGGATGGCGGCATGGGGCGAACCGGACATTTTCTTCTGGAGCATCTGAACATAACTGGAAATGCCGGTCAGCGGCGTGTTGATCTCATGGGCCACGCCGGCCGAAAGCAGTCCCACGGATGCCAGCTTCTCCGAGGTCACCAGCTGCTGCTGCAGGGAGATCTTTTCGGTGGTGTCCTCGAACACGATGATGGTTCCGTAAGGATTCATCTGGTTGTCACGCAGCGGTGTCTTGGCGATGTCGAAGATCTTACTCTCACCCGTCGGCATGGTGATGGATCTCTCACTCAGGAGACGGAAGTCCTTCTGGGTGTCTGGTGGGAAGAGGGCCCGGAAGTTGTTTTCCCCTACTACCTCGGCCAGGCTTTTCTCCATGGCCGCGTCCTTGTTAATCCGAAAGATCTCTTTCATGACTCGGTTCCATCCGATGATCTTCCCTTTCTGATCCAGCACCACCACACCCACGGTCAGGCTCTCGATGATGTTTTCGCTGTAGTCCTTGAGGCGCTGGAGCTCCATGGCCCGGATGTTCGCCTGGTTGTAGAGATAGGCGTTTTCCAGA
>JAUXEH010000021.1 GCA_030620655.1 Candidatus Aminicenantota bacterium
AAACACAGGAGGAGATGAACCGGGCTGACCCCGATCAACCGCGTCCGGGGCCGGATCTCACATGCGGTGCCAGTATGAGAATTTGACGAACACACTGTAGTTGTCGCTGACGTAATTCCCCAGGTCGTTCCGGAAGACATCGTTGTCCACGCCGAAGAAGAACACGGTGCCCGGGCGATAGACATAGCTGAAAAGGAAGCTGCCGTAGAGCGCCTGGGAGAAGTGGTTGTAATCCACGATGGCGCGCACCGAGAGCGTCCTGGTCAGCTGGTATGTGATCCGGTTGCGCAGCACGTTGTAGTCGTAGATCTCCTCGCCGCCCCACTCCTCCCAAAACGTCTGCTTGGTGAATTCCGTGCCGATCCGCAGCCGGGTGCTGGGCTTCAACGTGAGGAACAGTCCGTACACGTTTGAGTAGCCGAGAAAAGGGTCGTCCGGATCATAGAAAACGCTGTCCCCGGTGGCCAGGACAAATCCGAAGGGAAGCCACCCGATAAGGTTGGACTGGGCACTCAGCTCCAAGCCGGTCTTATTGAAGTCGATCCCACCGTAGCGCTCCATGCTGCGCCGGACCTCGACATTCATCTGGCTGAACTCCGTGAAACGCAGGTTGGCACCGAGCTCGACCCACTGGTCCTGCAGAACGCTGCTGTGATAGTTGTAGCGCTGTCCGCCGTTAGCCCGGAACCGGATCTGGGTCATGAACCTTTTTTCCGGATAGATGCTGAAGTAAGTGTGGCCTATCAGGTGGCGGTAGTCCACACGGTTGACAAAACCGGAGGCGGCCACGAAGTCCGGGTGGATGGCCGTCCCGATTAGTCCGCCGCCCCAATACTTAGAGTAGTAGCCCATGTTGCCGTACAGGGCGGGCACAAAACCGCTCTCCTGTTCGCCGTATTTGGTCCGGGCGGCGTTAGCCTGGAAATTGACGAAAAAACGATCACCGAATTTGAGCTGGCCGTCCACTCCCACCAGCCGGTTGTAGGACCCGCCCGTCAGTTCCTTGTCCGTGAGCGCGAATCCGATGTAGGACTCCTTGAAGACATCGGCCTTCAAGCGGAAGATGTTGAAGAGCGCCTGGGCGTCGCTGCCGACCCCGCCGTCGCTCACGTCCCACAGGCTCTCGGAGGGATTCATGTCATAGGCCGAGAACAGGCTGTAGGTATAGCGCCCGATCTTGCCCGACACCTTGGCGCCGGCGATGGGATCGATGATCCGGCGTGTGTACACGATCTGGATCTCGGGAAACCGGAAGATCTCCATGCCTTCCAGGAAAAAGGGCCGCTTCTCCGGGTAGAAGAGCGCGAAGCGGCGGTTGACATCGATCTGGGGCGCATCGGCCTCGATCTGGCTGAAGTCCGGATTGAGGGTCATGTCCAGGGTCAGGTCGGAGCTGATCCCCCACTTGAAATTGATCCCGGGCTCGACATTCATATGCTCGCCCTTGGTCTTGAGCGAGGTCGCGAAGGGCATGAGCTCGAAGTTCTTTCCTTTTTCGACCTCACCGTAGATCATCATCTCCTGGGCCTGGGTGAGCAGCCCGGGCTTGTCCCGGGACATCTCCGGCCAGATGATGATCTCGCCTGTACGGGCCACGGTGCGCGCCAGGGTGACGCCCCAGACCTTCTCCTCCTCGTCAGGGAAACGGATACTCTTGAAGGGGATGGCCATCTCGACGGTGTAGCCCTCCTCGTCAACCCGGCCCTCGGACTGGAAGACCGTGTCCCAGGAGCCGTCGATGTCGTCGTTTCCCCCTTCCTCGATCCGTATCCCGTCCAGCGGGATCCCCAGCGGGTTTATGATAAAGGTGAAGGCGCGGCGTTTCTCGTTATAGGTGTCCAGGAAGACCAGGACCCAGTCGTCCTCCATGATGTTGTCGCGTTTGGTGACGGAGGCCCGGATCTTTTGAGGATCCGTGTCATAGCAGCGGAACGCGATGTAGAGGTTCTGGCGGTCGAAACCGATGTAAGCCTCTGTCTTCTGTGAAGGAGTGCCCTTCTCGACCGGGGAGAACTGGAGGAAGCCCTCGATCTTGAGTCCCTCCTTCTCCCAGAACGGGTAGTCCAGCACGCCGTCGATCTTGGGGCTTCCGGACATCCGGGGGATGGAGGTGGCGGCCGCGGCCTGGACGTAGAGGGACAGGGGCCCGGATGCGGCCAGGATCAAAAAAAGATAAATTATCAGGCTTTTTCGCAACTTGCTCCCTCGGTCTGTTTTTTTCTCCGGATCGCCGCCGAACTCGCGGCGTCACAGTTATAAACGAAAACAGGGGGGGGAAAGTTTGCCCTCCGTATTTATTATCCCGGATTATTCACGGGCCGAGGCTAAAAACAGCGTATTGTAGGCGATCCTAGATTCTGTAATGTCTAGGATTCAACACAGCATATTTTCGGGGAAGCCGGCCGTTTTCAGTCCGAGCGCATGGGGAGGTGGGGGGGTCTTCCGCTCGGACTGAATAGGCCGGGAAGAGAGACGAAAAGGAGGCTGCGGGAGCAACACCGGATCCCCATCAAAAGCTTGGGTATTCTATCCTCACTGAATTGAGGATGTTTACAGTCGCTGTGCTGGCTGGTTGCCAAAGAGCCGCGGTCCGTCTATAATGCGGCCAGCAACGCCCCCCAGGAGGCCGACCATGCCCAGAACGATCCGTTTCCTCAGTCTGATTGTGAGCCTGAGCCTCGCGCTCTCGCTTGCCGCCTGCCGCGCGCCCGCACCGGGGACAGAGAAAGACGAAAGCCCGGAGCTGTCTCTGCGTTACTTTGACACGGCCCCGCTGCGGACAGACGAGATCCGCCTGTGCATCCTCTATCCCTCGACGGGATCACTGAACGCGCTGCTTACGCTGCGGGAAAAAGGCCTCTTCGCACCGGAGAAACTCAAGGTTATTGGGGTCTTTCATGAGGCGGAGCGAACCGATTACGGCCGTTCGATCGAAATGGTCAAGGACAGCGGATTGGACTGGATCAGCTTCCACCGGCTGAGCGGCGAGCTGGACCAGGATACCCTGTTCCAGGAACACGGACTCTCCGGGGAGTTCAGGGACATATTTGAAAAATCGGACGGCGTCATATTTTTCGGGGGGGCCGACATCCCTCCCTATCTCTACGGTGAAAAAACCGCGCTGCTGACCGGGATCCGCACCCCAGTCCGGCATTTTTTGGAAATGTCTTTTGTATTTCATCTCCTGGGAGGATATCAGGATGAGGGTTTCGCGCCTTTTCTGGCCGCTGTCCCGCTGTTCCCGGTGCTGGGAATCTGCCTGGGCGAGCAAACCCTCAACGTGGGCACCGGAGGCACCATGGTCCAGGACGTGTGGTCAGAGGTATACGACGCCGGGACACTGGAGGACGCAATCGCACTGGGGCAAGAGAATTGGCACACCAATCCCCATGCGCGGCTCTTCCCGGAAAAAGGGCTTTTCAGCTACAACCTGCATCCCATCAAGCTGCTCCCTGACGGCCTGTTTGTGCGAGACCTGGGATTCTCCCCTCAAGACACTCCCCATATCATGAGCGCGCATCATCAGGCGGCCGAGAGGCTGGGCCGCGGTTTCCAGGCCATCGCCACATCCCTGGACGGAAAAGTCGTGGAAGCCATCGCCCATGACGAATTCCCCCATGTGCTGGGGATCCAGTTCCACCCCGAATTCCCGGTCCTCTGGGATCCGGACGCGCGGCATAAAATGGCCCCTTCCGACGAAACAGAATTCAGCGCCTATTCCGTCCTGCATGACAACCCCCCCAGCCAGGAGTTCCACGAGAAGCTGTGGGCCTGGTTCGCCTCGCGGTTGAAAGAGTTCCACGCCTCAAAAAGGTGATTCAGCCCAGTAGGGTCAGGAACACCCCGGCCGCCACGGCCGAGCCGATCACTCCCGCCACGTTCGGGCCCATGGCCGGCATGAGGGGATTGACCCGGCCCTCCGTCTCTCCGGAGACGAACTGCTGGACCACTCGGGCCGCCATGGGAACGGCGGACACCCCGGCCGCCCCGATACAGGGATTGATCTTCTTCCCGGAGCGCAGGAAGAGGTTGAGGATCTTGGCGAAGACGATCCCTCCGACCGTGCTGAAGCTGAACGCCACCAATCCCAGAAGCAGGATGTAGATCGTCTGGAGGTTCAGGATCTGCCCGGCTCCCATGGTCGCGCCCACGGCGAGCCCCAGGAAGATGGTCACGATATCGATGAGCGCCCCGCCGGCCGTCTTGCGGAGCCTCTCGGTGACGCCGCACTCCCGGATCAGGTTCCCGAACATGAGCATGCCGATCAGGGGCGCGCTGGAGGGGATGGCCAGGCAGGCTACGAGACCCGTTAGCACGGGAAACAGGATAACGGCGGTCCGCGACACCGGTTTGGCCTGGGGCATGTCGATCCAGCGTTCCTTACGTGTGGTCAGCAGCCGGAGGATGGGAGGCTGGATGACCGGGACGAGCGACATGTAGCTGTAGGCGGCCACGGCGATGGGACCGAGCAGGTGGGGTGCGAGCTGGCTGGCCAGGAAAATGGACGTGGGCCCGTCGGCGCCGCCGATGATCCCGATGGAAGCCGCCTCCTTCAAATCAAAGTTCAGGATATGAGCGGCTCCCAGGGCCGCCACGAAGATCCCCAATTGGGCGGCCGCCCCCAGCAGGAACGTGAGGGGCCGTCCTAGGAGGGGACGGAAATCGGTGAGGACTCCCACACCCAGGAAGATGAGGGGCGGAAGCAGCTCGGTCTTTATTCCCTGGTCATAGATCAGGGCGATGATGCCGCTGCCATAGGCACCCATATCGGCCAGGGGGAGGTTGGCCAGGATGGTTCCGAAGCCGATGGGGATGAGCAGCAGGGGCTCGTATTTCTTGGCTATCGCCAGATAGATCAGGACTCCGCCCACCAGGAACATCACCCAATTACCCCAGGTCAGATGAGCGAACCCGGATTGCTGGAGGAGTCTGGCCAGTATGTCCATGTCGGGTGCCTTAGCCGATGGTCAGAAGGGGCTGGGTGGAGTCAATCTCGTCACCGATGGCGACATGCACAGCAGCCACCCTGCCCCCCACCGGGGCCAGGATATCGTGCTGGGCCTTCATGGCCTCCACGTTGGCCACCACCTGGCCCTTGGTGACCGTATCGCCCACCTTGACCTTGATGTCGGACACGTCCACCGACCCGGCAAAGGTCGAATGGACCGGCGTGCCCTGGACCGGACCTCCGGAAGGCTGCGGTTCTGGGACCGCGTCGGCCCCGGGAGATTCCCAGGCCGGCGCGACCGTCACCGTGAACGTGCGCGACACGTTGTTTTCCGTGACCGTACAGACCGTGGTCACCGGCCCGGTCAGAGGGGCGGTGGCTGCGGGAGCCGGCTTCGGGGTGCCCTCCTCTTTCTTCTTCAACGGGATGTCGATGCGGGGTTTTCCCGTCAGGAGACGTATGCCTTCGTTGAGCTCCATCTTCTTGCCCGGCACCATGGCCGCCAGGACTAGGAAGGTGTTCTTGTCCGTCACCTCGAGATCGCGTTCCCTCAGGGCCTCCTGGGCCGGCTCGATGTTCTTGGGCGCGGCCTCCAGCGGGTCCCCTTCGAAGACGGGCAGTTTCAGCTGTTCCGAGGCGGTCTTCACGACGTCGGGGTTCGGTGGAAGGGGGGTTCGGCCGAAATAGCCAAGTACGGACTTTCCGAAACCGGGATCGATCTTTTTCCAGCGTCCATGCAGCACGTTGTTGAAAGCCTGGAGCCAGTACTGCTGGCTGCCCGGGGTGACGCTGGTCCAGGCCCCGCCCGCTTCCACCACCACAGGAAACTCCGCCAGGACCTCGCTGTAGCGGTCCAGGATCCCGGCCTTGTCCATCATGTGGACATTGGGCCCGATGGCTCCGCCGGGCATGGGGAAACCCAGCACACGGGCATCGGGTGTGGTCGTGGTGGGGTTGAACGCGTATTCCTGCAACAGCTCCCCCAGCATGTTCTCGATCCGGGTCAGCCGGCTGACATCGATATCCAGGCTGAAACCGGTCCCCTTGAGGCTGTGTGCCAGGGAGCGTACATCCGGCTGCACCGTGCCGCTGGCCATGGGACGGACCGAAAGATCGACCCCGTCCGCACCGCCGGAGATCGCGGCCATGTAGCAGGCCACAGCGGTGCTGGCCGTGTCGTGCGTGTGCATCCACAGCGGCATCTCGGGCGGCATGATCTTTCTCAGGCCCACCGCCGTATCGTAGATGGTCTTGGGATCCGTGGTCCCGCTGGCATCCTTCAGGCAGAGGCTGTCTATCTGCACGTCACTTCCCAGGAGGCGCCGCCCGATATCGATGTAGAAATCCGCGGTGTGCACCTTGTCAGAGGCAAAGGGCAGGCCCATGAGCGCGATACAAACCTGGTGGTGCATCCCGGACTTGACGATAAGGCTCCCCGTGTTGACCAGGTTCCGGACATCGTTCATGAAGTCGAAGTTTCGGTCCCATGTCGTGCCGTGCCGCTTCATCAGTTTTGCCTGGAGCTCCAGCCCTTCCGGAGATTGCGTGGTCAGGGTGACCCCCGAGACGGACCGGGTCAGGATCTGGAGGTCCACCTCCGGCCCAACCGCTTCGCGCATGCGCTGCATGTCTTCGAAGGGGTCCTCCCCGAGATAAAAATAGGGCGCCTGGTAGCGGGCGCCGCCGCCGAATTCGAAATGCCGGATCCCCGCCTCGGCCGAAGCCTGCATGGCGGGAAGAATATCCTTCAGCCTCACCTTCCCTCCGAATGAGCTCTGAAGCCCGTCACGGAACGGGGTGAACATGACTCGGATCGATTTGGCTTGTTTGCTATAGATCATGTTTTCTCCTCGATCTTCGTGACCTTGGTCCCGGGAAGAAGGGTCCCCAGGACCGCTGTCAGTGCGGCCACCACCGCCGGATCCGCGGCTCTTTCCAGCCCTGGGAACAGCCGCATGAGCAGACGCATGAGCAGAGCCAGCAGGGAGAGGATAAGGAAGACCCAGAGAAACGCAGCCCCACAGATCAACACCAGTTCGGTAGACACCATCGCCTCATCTCCTTGTTTGCCAGAATCGTGATCCTTCCCGCAAGTTGTGAGAAAGTATAGACCGGGGGAAGGAGCGTGTCAAGCAACCTCAGTCGAGCTCAGTCGAGCAGTATCAATCGACCTCGAGTCACGGGTTCGCTCCGTCCATCGAGGTAGAGCTCCAACCCGGGCCCGATCCCGCTGACCCGGCCGGAAGCCAGCTCCCGGGAGGCGCCGCTCAGGGGATCGGAGAGGATGCGCACCCGGCGCCCGATTATCACGGATCGCTCCCGGTAGAGGTCCTTCAGCGCCCGAATCTTCCCCCCGCACAGCTTCCGATAGTTGGCCTCCAGCCGCGATAGCAAGCGGCTCAACACCACCCCTTGACCGCATGATGCAGGATCGGAGCAGCTTGCGGCCAGGGACGTCACCCGCGGGACGAACGGACTGGGCTCCACTCGAGGCAGGGTTTCCACGTTGAGCCCGATCCCCAGCACCGCGGCGCGCACGAGATCCTCCTGGCTTTGTATATGAGCCACGAAGCCCGCCACCGTGGCGGAATCGAGCAGGATGTCGTTGACCCATTTTATGCCGGGGCGGGCGGATAGTCCCGGCAGGCCGTCCAGGCTTTCGACCACCGAGACGGCGGCCAGCACTGCGAAGCCCACACCCTGGTCCGAGAGCACCCGCTCGGGCCGCCAATGGATGGTGAGATGGAGGTTGCCGGGCTCTGCCGCCCAGGGGCGGCCTCGCTGGCCGTGAAATCCCTCGCCGGAACCGGCCAGGCAGACCAGCCCATCGGGAAGCGTATCAGGGACGCCGGCCAACTCTACAACCAGGTCGAACTGGGAAAAGGGAGAGTGGGAGACACACAGGGCCGTCCGGCCTCCCGGGTCATCACCCGGTACGCCCTGGAGGACATCGTTGTCCCGAAACAATCGTGCGGCCAGGGTCCGAAGCCCCACCGGCTGAAAGACAGCGGGAGAAGGCACGGGCCGCCAGTCCTCCACTTCCGGGAACATCTTCCGGGCAAATCCCTCGCTGTCTGTGTAGATGACCATTCGGCCCCGCTAATCACCCGCAGTGTCAACCACCCGGAGGGCGGCCGGACGCACCGAAACCCTGAAGCCCGCGATCCCCGTCAGCACCTCCCCATCGTACTGGATCGCGGTCGTGCCTCGGGCCGGCGTCACCTGGAACGAGGTATCCGGGAAGATGTCCACCTCGTCCAGCTCGACGTGACTCCCATCCCGGATCCTGCGGCTGATAAGCAGGGAATGCGGCAGGGACCTGGTCCGGACGGTGCAGCAGTGGAGCCGGCCATCGAAGGGGGTGGCTTCGGGAAACAGCCGCATCCCGTTGGCGAAGAAGGGCGTATTGGCGAACACCATGAGCGAAAAATCCACGTCTTTGCGAAACCGGCCGGTTTCCAGACAGACTCGCTCGGGCAAGGCACGGCTGACGAAGGCACGGCGCACGCCCAGGGCACCCGTCAGGGCCTGCACCGTGCTCCCTCCCCGGTTGAGAATGGGGAGGCGCTGCCTGGCCCGGGCAATGAAGAGGTTGACCTCCACCCCCAGGCCCAGGCTCAAGGCTCCCATAAAGATGATCGGCTCCGAGCGGCCGGGAAGCTCCAGGTTTCCGGCGTCCATCCTGCGGGTCCGGCCCGATCGAAAGGCCGCACAGACCGCATCCAGCTCGTTGGCCTGCAGCCCGCGCGCAATATCATTAGCGGAACCCGTTCCCACCATGCCCAGGGCCGCATCGGCCCCCGAGTGGATGATCTCGGTGGCGGCCAGGGTGAAGGTGGTGTCGCCGCCCACGACCGCGATCGCGCCGTAATCCTGAGCCAGGCGCCGGGCCAGCTCTTTGAGATGGTCTTCGCTCTGGGAAGTGAACCAGCGGGCAGGGATATCGAAATGCCCGAACCGGGCTTCGATCCTGTTTTTCCTCCGACGGGACTTGCCGCGCCCCGAAGAAGGATTGAAGAGGACGGCGATGGGTTCCATTGTTTGATTATAACACAGCTTTAGAAATGCGTGGGCTTGACTTATTCCTAGATATATTATAGATTATATATGAATTGGGCTTCCGGACAAGGCGGAGGCGGGATACGTTGTCTCTTGGCCAAGAATCCGCTAGAATAAGGGAACCCTAATAAAGAAGGGAGGAACGAAGATATGAAAAGATACGCAGTTCCCAGAACAGCCCACTGTTCCGAAGGCTGTCACACCGGATCCTGAGCACGATGTAAAACTGCTCGCCGGATCACCACGAAGTACAGGAAAGCCCGCTCTCTCCCTGAGTCCAGGGGGAAGGAGTGGGCTTTTTATTTTGAAGAGCTCAGGCCTGCCAGCCTGGAGATCCGCTCGATGATGCGGGAGGAGGAATGCCCAGCCAGATAGGGCACGATGACCACCCTGCCGCCGGCGGCCTCCACCTCGGATCTCCCCACCACCTCTTCGAGCTTCCAGTCCCCGCCTTTGACCAGCACATCCGGCAGGATCTCGGTTATGAGCCGCAGGGGCGTGTCATCGGGAAACGAGATGAGAGCGTCTACGCAGGACAGGGCGGAAAGGATCTCCAGCCTCTCCTCCAGCGGGAATATGGGGCGGCCTCCTCCCTTGTGCCTGCGGATGGAGCTGTCATCGTTCACGGCCACGATCAGGGTGTCTCCCTGCTTACGGGCCGTGTTCAGGAGGTGGACGTGCCCGCCGTGCAGCAGGTCGAAACAGCCGTTGGTGAAGACGACCGTCCGGCCCTGGTGCCGCCAGCGGCCCCGGGCCCGACACAGGCTTTCCAGTTCGAAAAGCTTGCGTATCGATCCGGGCTGCCTATGCATGATCGATCCCCGGTCTCAGTCCATGTAGCCCAGGTCACGCAGCTGCTGCTCGATCTTTTCCCGGTCTTCGGGCTCCAACTCCCGGGTCACCGGGATGTTCTCCAGGGGGTGTTTCTGCTTCCCCCATTCGATCTTGCCCCAGGCCCTCTCATGCAGATAGTAGAATATCATCTTGGAAACGGCTTCCAGAATCCCTGCCCCCAAGGTAATCGTCCATTCACGCGTCAGGGCATAAACGATGGCCATCGTAGTCATCGAAGCGATGACACGCCAGCTGGTCGCCTTGATCACGGTCCGTGTATGGGATTCTCCCAGTTTGCCTCTCAGACTTCTCGACATCCTCGACTCCCGGCAATCATTATATCTCCCCCCCTCCAAATCTCAACCGCATCCCGGGGCTCATGTGTCACGTCGCACCGGGGGTTTGAGCCGGATCTTCTCCGAAAACTCCCATGTGTGTTCCGGACGGAAGATGCCGCCATCCTTCAATCGGGAGGAGACCAGGAAGGAATACAGGCTCTTGTGGTAGTCGTAGGGGTACCCGTCCCGCTTGTGTATCGCCACATCCAGGTAATAGGTCCCGTTCACCAGGCTCAGCCGCTCCAATCGGCAGGTCACCTTCCCCTGTCCGTACGCCTCGACCGAATAGAAATCCTCCAGCAGGGTATTGGTCCCGTAGACCGTGATTCCCTGGGAATTGAAGATCCCGATGCCGAACACAAAATCCTTGATCCGGGAATAGGCCTCCACCTCCATCTCGATGACCATCCCCTCGTCCGGCGAAAAGACATGTTTCTCCTTGCCGTCCAGTCCCTTCATACGGACCTTTTTGATCTCGAGCTCCCGCTTGCCCCAGCGGTTCTCCCGGCGCTCCTCCGTCTCTTCGAAGTGCTCCTCCTGCTTGATCTCCTGCTGCCGCATCTCGAACTCGTCCTCCGCCTTTTCCGCCACGTCCTGGAGGTAAGCGTCGATGACCCGCCGCGGCTCCCCGATGGTCTGCACCCGGCCGTTTTTCAACCAGGCCACGCGATCACAGATTTTCTCCACGGTGCTCAGGTCATGGCTCACAAACAGGATGGTCTTCTTGCGGCGCCGGAAGTCATCGATCCGGTCCAGGCACTTGGGAACAAAGGACGCATCCCCCACGGCCAGGACCTCGTCCACGAGCAGGACGTCCGGGTTGACATTGATGGCGATGGAGAAACCCAGGCGCATGTACATGCCGGAGGAATAGGTCTTGACCGGAGCTTCGATGAACTCCTCAAGTTCCGCGAAACGCACGATGCCTTCGTACTTCTCCTGGATCTGTTTCTTGGACAGCCCCAGCATGATGCCGTTGATGAAGATGTTCTCACGCCCTGTGATCTCGGGATGGAACCCGGCACCCAGCTCGATCAGGGCAGACACTTTCCCGTGCACCACGACCTTCCCGGAGGTCGGCTTGGTGATCCCCGCCACGACCTTGAGCAGGGTGCTCTTGCCCGAGCCGTTCTGGCCGATCACTCCGAAGGTGGTGCCGGCGTCCACATCGAAGGAGACATCCTCCAGGGCGTGGACCAACTCATCGGGCCGCAGCGAACGGAATAGATCGCCCTTGAGCAGGGCGCTCTTGAAGGTCTTGAAGCGGTGCTGGGAGGAATATTTCTGATAGATGCGGGTGAGGTTCTCGATCTCGATGGCGTGCACCTAGACCTCCTCCGGGAAAGAATCGCGCAGCTTGTCGAAGATATAATAGCCGAAGATCAGCAGGACCAGCCCCACCAGGAAGGTCATGCCCAGCCGCTTCCAGCGGATGAGCTCCCCGTAGAACACGCAGTTCTGGTAGCCCCACATGATATGCGTCATGGGATTTAGCTGGAGAAGGGTGTGCAAGATCTTATTGTCCTGGATGGCAGGCACGGTCAGGGGATAGATGATGGGCGTGCTGAAGAACCAGAGCGTGATGAGGTTGACCGTGATGTCCTTGATGTCGCGGAAGTGTACGGTGAGGGCCGATACCAGGAAGCTGATCCCGAGTGTAAAAACGAACTGGACCAGGATCACGACGGGCAGGAACAGGAGGTAGGGTGTGAAGGCTTTCCCCAGAATAGGCACGAAGAGCAGCAGAATGGGGAGCCCGAACAGGAAATGGATAAGATTACTGATCACGACCACGATGGGCAAAATCTCGGTGGGAAAGAGCATCTTCTTGATCAGGTTCCCCTGCATGAGCAGCACATTAGACGATTCCAGGACGGAGGCCGCAAACCACACCTGCCAGGGAAGGAGCCCGCAGAACAGGAACAGGGCATACAGCTTGGGAGACTCGTTGAACTCCGGCAGGCGCGCCCCCAGGATGAACCCGAAGACCACGGTATAGATGAGCAGGAGGAGCAGCGGGTTGAGGAAGGACCACAAGAAGCCCAGCATGGTGCCCCGGTAGCGGGCCTTGAGCTCCCGGCTGACCAGGGCCTGGATGAGCACACGGTATTTGTACAGTTCCTTGAGTCTATTCAGAAGCCTGAACATGTCTTCTCCCTGCAAAGATCCGGCGGGCCTCCCGCGTATCCTCTCCGTTCTTCCGGAGGAGCACGAGCGGCCTTTCGGTCCGGGACGCCACCGCCGAAAACCCGCATTCTGCCAGGAACAGGTTGGGGCGGTCCCCAGTTCGGGCCTGCACCGGCCGTTCTCTCCGAAGCTTGAGCCCGGAAACCTCCAAGGCTTCGAAAAAATCGGCCCTCCGGGTCTCCCTAAACACAAAACAGGCACGGCCTTCGGGCTTCAGCAGTTCCGCCGTCCTGCGCATTATAGCAAAAATATCACATTTTAACTCATGTTTGGCGATGGACCTCTCTTCCGAGTCGCTGATGTGCCCCCGGCCTCTGGCAAAATAGGGGGGGTTGGCGAAGATGAGATCGTAGTCCCGGGAGGACTCGAACAAGACCAGGTCCCGGTGCAGGACGGTGATGCGGCCCTCGAGCCCGTTGAGCCGCACGTTTTTCTTGGCCAGCTGGAAGAGGGTTGGCTGAATCTCGAGCGCCGTGATGTGGCGGAAGGGTTTGATACTCAAGAGCAGAGCGATGATGCCGCAGCCGGTCCCCAGCTCCAGCCCCTCGTCGTCGGGGCGGGTCCGGATAAAATCCGCCAGCAGGGGGGCGTCTACGGAGAAACGGTATCCCTTCTTCTTCTGCAGGACACGGATACTCCCGTGATAGAAGCTGTCCAGCGTCTCATCGTCAGCCGGTGTGAGATTCATCGGGTTCGCCCTGGGTCAGCTCGGTGAAGACCAGCACCTGATCGGGTCCCACCTCGGCGTATCCTCCCTCCACGGAAAACCTCTCCTCCCGGCCCGATGCGCGGAAGGAGAGCTCGCCGCGGCCCAGGGCCAGCATCAGGGGACGGTGTCCGGGGAATATGCCCAGATAGCCATCCAGGCTCGGCAGGGTCACGTCCTGCACCTCTTCCTCGGCCAGGAGCTTGTGCGGCGCAATGACCCGGAGCCGCAGGGAAGTGGGAGCCGCCTCGCTCATAGCGCCTTCAGCTCCTCCGCCTTCTGGAGGACATCTTCGATCCCGCCTACCATGTAGAAGGCCTGCTCGGGCTTGTCGTCGTGCAGCCCATCCACGATCTCCTGGAACCCGCGCACCGTGTCTGCGATGGTAACGTACCTGCCCTCGCGCCCGGTGAACTCCCTGGCGACATTGAAGGGCTGGGACAGGAACCTTTCGATCTTGCGGGCCCGGGCCACTATCAGCTTGTCCTCCTCGGACAGCTCCTCCATGCCCAGGATGGTGATGATGTCCTGCAGGTCCCTGTAGCGCTGGAGGATCTCCTTGACCTCCCGCGCCACCAGGTAGTGATCGTCACCTATGACCCGCGGGTCCAGAATCCGTGAAAACGAGGACAGCGGGTCAACGGCCGGATAGATCCCCTTCTCGGTCAGAGCCCGGGACAGGTTGGTGGTCGCATCCAGGTGCGCGAAGGTGGTAGCCGGCGCCGGATCGGTGAAGTCGTCGGCCGGAACATAGATGGCCTGGACTGAGGTGATGGAGCCCTTTTTCGTCGAGGTGATGCGCTCCTCCAGTTCCCCCAGCTCGGTGGCCAGGTTGGGCTGGTATCCCACGGCCGAGGGCATGCGTCCCAGCAGGGCCGACACCTCGGCGCCCGCCTGGACAAAGCGGAAGATATTGTCGATGAACAGCAGGATATCCTGGTTCATCTCGTCGCGGAAGTATTCGGCCACAGAGAGGGCGGCCAGCCCCACGCGGAGCCGGGCGCCGGGGGGTTCGGTCATCTGCCCAAAGATCAAGGCGGTCTTGTCGAGGACTCCCGACTCCTTCATCTCCAGCCACAGGTCGTTGCCTTCCCGTGTGCGCTCCCCGATACCGGCGAAGACGGAGTAGCCTCCGTGCTTCTGGGCCACGTTGTGGATGAGCTCCATGATGATGACCGTCTTGCCCACTCCCGCTCCGCCGAACAGGCCGATCTTGCCGCCCTTGAGGAAGGGCTGGATCAGGTCGATCACCTTGATCCCGGTCTCGAACATCTCGAGCTGTGTGCTCTGATCCTCCAGCGAGGGCGGCTGCCGATGGATGGGGTAGTGAGTGTCGGTCTTGATCTCTCCCATGTGGTCAACCGGCTCCCCGATGACGTTGAGCATACGGCCGAGCGTGGCCTCCCCCACCGGGACCTGTATAGGGGCGTCCAGGTCCACAGCCTTCATCCCCCGGGCCAGCCCATCGGTGGGGTGCATGGACACGCAGCGCACCCGATCTTCTCCCAGGTGCTGCTCCGCCTCTACGATGATGTCGATGGGAGTGGGGACGTCGAAGCCCTCGCTGGTGATCCGGATGGCGTTGTAGATCTCGGGCAGCTCCACATCCTTGAACTCCACATCCACCACGGGTCCGATCACCTGGACCACCCGGCCTTTCGCCTTTCCGGTCTTGATTGAGCTCTTTTTGGCTTTGTCTTCCATGCGTTACTCCGTGTCTATCGGTTTTTGGAAAGGGCTTCCACGGCGGACATGATCTCCAGCAGCTCTTTGGTGATGGAGGCCTGTCGGATCTTGTTCAGGACCAGTGTCAGATCGCCGATCAGATCTTCGGCGTTGTTAGTGGCGTTGTCCATGGCCATCATGCGGGCGGCATGCTCCGCGGCCATGGATTCGTATACACAGTGGCAGACCTGGTCTTCGAAATAAAGCGGGAGCAGGGTGCGCAGGAAGGATCCGGCCCCCGGATCCCAGTCGTGCACCGCGTTTCCGGCGGACGAGTCAGCGGGCGGTTCCAGTGGAAGCAGCGGTGCGATGGTCACCAGGGGGGCGAGGATGGACTTGAACTCGTTGTAGGCGACGTAGACCGCATCCACGCTGTTGAGCACGTACTCGCGCATCAATCCCCGGGCCAGTTCCCGGATCTCTTCCTCTTCCAGCTTCTGGACGCGGTCGATCAGGGTGAGATCGACGCGGTAATCCAGCCTTTTGAAGAACTGGGCCGCCTTCTTCCCCAGCAGCGTGAGGCGGATATCGCAACGGTCCTGTCTCTCCTGCAGGAATTTGTGGGTGCTCTCGAGCAGGTTGGCGTTGAATGCGCCGGCCAAGCCCTTGTCGGAGGTGACGACCAGGACGCGGATCCTCTTCTCGGCCCGCTTTTCCAGCAGGGGATGGCCGCTTCTCTCCGCGGCGGCCAGCACGGCCGCTATCAGTTCCGGAGAGTGATGCCAGTAAGGCCGCCCTTCCAAAACCGTTCGCTGGGCCTTCTTGAACTTGGCCGTGGCCACGGTCTTCATGGCCCGTGTGATCTGCTGGGTGTTGCGCACGCTTTTTATGCTGCGCCTCAGGTCGATCAAAGCCGGCACTGGTCCTACTCCGCCCCTTCTCCGAACGTCTGGTTGAATGCGGTCAGTTCCCGGCCGATGGCCTCATCCAGCTCAGGCTCGATGGTTTTCTCCTCTGCGATCTTCTTGAGGATCTGCGGCTGCTCCCGCTCGAAGTGAACGAACAGCTTCTGTTCATAATCCAGTATCTGATCCACGGAAAACGCATCCAGATACCCCCGGTTGCCCGCATAGATCATCAGGATCTGTTTTTCCACGGACAGCGGCGCGTACTGGTCCTGCTTCAGGAGCTCCACCAGCCGTTCCCCCCGGTCCAGTTGGGCCTGGCTGGCCTTGTCCAGCTCGGTCCCGAACTGGGCAAATGTCGCCAGCTCCCGGTACTGGGCCAGGTCCAGCCGCAGCTGTCCCGCCACCTGTTTCATGGCCTTGATCTGGGCATTGCCTCCCACCCGGGAGACCGAGATTCCCACGTTGATGGCGGGCCGCACACCCTGGTTGAAGAGCTCCGGCTCCAGGTAGATCTGGCCGTCTGTGATGGAGATCACGTTGGTGGGGATGTAGCCGGACACGTCTCCGGCCTGGGTCTCGATGATGGGCAGGGCGGTCAGGGATCCGCCGCCGTTCTCATCGTTGTACTTGGCGGCCCGCTCCAGCAGGCGGGCATGCAGGTAGAAGATGTCTCCGGGGTAGGCCTCCCGGCCCGGGGGGCGCCTCAGCAGCAGCGAGATCTCGCGGTAGGCCGCGGCGTGCTTGGAGAGATCGTCATACACCAGCAGGGCGTGCTGTCCGTTGTCCCGGAAAAACTCGCCGATGGCGCAACCGCAGTAGGGCGCCAGGTACTGCAGCGACGAGGGATCGCTGGCCGATGACGTCACCACGATGGAGTACTCCATGGCCCCGTGGTCCTCCAGGACCTTGATGATCTGGGCGACGGTGGAATTCTTCTGCCCGATGGCCACATAGATGCAGATGACGTCCTTGCCCTTCTGGTTGATGATGGTGTCGATGGCGATGGCGGTCTTCCCGGTCTGGCGGTCGCCGATGATGAGCTCACGCTGGCCGCGGCCGATGGGGATCATGCTGTCGATGGCCTTGATTCCGCTCTGCAGCGGCTCTTTCACAGGCGTCCTTTCCACGACCCCGGGTGCCAAGCGTTCCACCATCATGTAGGCGTCGGTCTGGATGGGCCCCTTCTTGTCCAGGGGCAGTCCCAGCG
>JAUXEH010000425.1 GCA_030620655.1 Candidatus Aminicenantota bacterium
CAATAAGCAGGGATTCGATCACTGGTACGGCTACCTGTGCCAGCGCGAGGCCCACAACTACTATCCCACCCATCTCTGGCGCAACCTTCAGAAAGATGTATTGGACGGCAACACCCGTTTCAAGGCACACCAGCGCTTCCCCCAAGAGGCTGATCCCCATGACCCGGCCGCATATGCACGCTACGCCGGCCGGGATTATGCCCCTGACCTGATGAACGCCGAAGCCATGGAGTTCATCCGCCAGAACAGGAGGGTTCCTTTCTTCCTCTACCTGGCCTACCCCATCCCCCACCTGGCGCTCCAGGTCCCGGAGGACTCCCTGGCGGAATACAGAGACAGTTTCCCGGAAACGCCCTATCTGGGTGACCGGGGGTATCTCCCCCACCCGCAGCCGCGGGCCGCCTACGCCGCCATGATCACACGCATGGACCGCGACATAGGTCGGATCCTGACGCTGCTTCGGGAACTGGGGCTGGATAAGGACACGCTCGTCCTGTTCTCCAGTGACAACGGACCCACCTACACCGGGGGCGCCGACACGGATTTCTTCGAGAGCGCTGGGCCTCTCCGGGGCCGCAAAGGGCAGCTTTATGAAGGCGGGATCCGGGTCCCGCTGCTGGCCCGCTGGCCGGGAAGGATCGGACCCAGCTCCCGGAGCGACCATGTCTCTGCGTTCTGGGATGTCCTCCCCACCCTGTGTCACATCGCGGGCGCAGCCGTCCCGGACGACAGCGACGGGACGAGCTTCGCCCCCACCCTGCTGGGCCGATCCGAGGAGCAGGCGCACGCCGATTATCTGTACTGGGAATTCCCCGGATACGGTGGTCAGCAGGCGGTTCGCATTGGGAACTGGAAGGCGATCCGCACCGGTCTGCGGCGCCCCGACACGGACACTGCCATCCAGCTCTATGACTTGGCGCAGGACATCGGCGAATCAGACAACCTGGCGGGGCGGTATCCCGAGATCGTTGAGAAGTGCCGCACCATCATGCTCTCAGCCCGCTCCGAGTCGGAACATTTTCCCTTTCCCGAGATCCTGACACGTTCATTCTAGACCGGATTTTTAGAGCGCTTTTGCTCGTACATCAGCTTATCGGCCCTCACCATGAGCTCGTCGATGGTGCAGGGGTGATCGGGATCGAAATAGGAAACCCCCATGCTCAGGGACAGGGGGAAGGGGAAACCCTTCGCTTCGTTGAAGGCCCGAACCCGGCTGTGGATCCGATCGATCAGCATGTCCGGTGTTAAGCCTTCTGTTTCCTCGGCCAGGACCGCAAATTCATCGCCTCCAAGTCGTCCCTTGACATCGGAACGCCTGAGGGCATGGGTCAGTATGGTTGCAAACTGAGTCAGGGCCTGATCCCCCTTCTGGTGCCCCCAGGAGTCGTTGATCCATTTGAGGTTGTCCAGGTCCATGAACAGGAAAAAAACCCGGAAGCCCTTCTTGCGGGCTTCCCCCAGACGCTGCTGGGACTCGGCCAGGAAGCCCCGGCGGTTGTACAGCTGAGTGAGGTCATCCAGCAGCGACAGGCCCTCCAGCTTGACGATCATGGACTGGCGCTCACGATTGGAGCGCTCGAGGTCCACCAGAGCCTTGTGCAGCTGCTGTTCGGCTTCCCTCTGTTCCGAGATATCCACCAGGACGCCCGTGTAGTGTTCGACCCGGCCCTCCGGCCCCAGCACGGCCCGCGGGAAATCCCGCACACCTATGACCCCCCCATCCTTACGCCTGAGCTCGAATTCGGTGAAGTAGGTCAGGGAGGTGTCCAGTTTCTTGAGGTGCTCATCACGGTCGGACTTCTGTACATACATATCGTTGACGTTCAGGTCCCGTAACTGCTCGGGTCTGGAGTAGCCCAGCAGCAGGGCGAGCATCCGGTTGGCCTCGATGATCCTGCCGTCCGGTGTTGTGCGGTACACGCCAACAGGAAGGTGATCGAGCAGGTCCCGGTAATTCTTCTCGCTCTCGCGCAGGCGGAGCTCCAGTTCCCGCCGCAGGCGCACGAGATCCTCGACCTGCTTCGCGTCCCGGGTCTTATCCTTCTTATCTGTCTTATCTGTGTCCATGTCTTTCATTCGATGCGAATCCTTTCAAAATCCTGAACTCGCGCGACATCACTCCAGGATCAGCAGCCATCCCCTGCCCCGCGGCACGGGGATCGAATCGTCAGGTCTGAAACGGGCGGCTGCCTGGAAATCCGGTATGTACGGTGCATGGAGGACGGCC
>JAUXEH010000440.1 GCA_030620655.1 Candidatus Aminicenantota bacterium
GACAGGCTGGATGACGAGAACCTTCTCACCAAAGACAAGGCCGCCGATGATTCCGAGGACCAGCCCGATAAATATTTTTGTGGCGAGATTGATTTTTTTCATCTTATCGTCGAGCCGATCTCACCTAGATGCTTCGTTGTAAAGGATTTGCGGTAGATGACTACAGCTGCTTCCTTTGCGCCTTGCCTCTACGGTAGACTCGACTCGTGAATGATCCAGGTGAAATGACTGGTAATCATATCCGCTCCCCCGGATTAAGTCAATCGGTCGGGAGCGGTGAAGAAGGGAGATCCCGCACCGATATCCTGTCGATCCAAAGGGTGGTTATCCCGGTCGAGTGGATCCGGATGGCATACTCCCCTGCTTTAGGTATGGCGAAGGTGAAGGCGAATTCCCGGTATCGTCCGGCGGGCCGGAGATCCTGGGCCGTCAGGGTACGTGTTCCCAACACCCTGCGGCGCCGGGGATCTGCGATGTCTATCCGTAAGGCGCGTTCGCTGCCGGAGGGAGGGTCCTCCATCTTGAGACGGATCACAGCCTCATGGCGGCCCTCAGGCAGTGTAATCCCCGGCAGTTCGAGGAGGAAACCGGTCTTGGCTTTTTCCGCGACATACGCCCATTTCTGCGATGCCTCGGGGTCGAAGCGCGGGATCCCGTTTCGCCCGAAGAATATCTCTCCTTCATACTCCTCCGGCCCTCCTCCGGACTCAGGCTGGGTGATGGGAGCGACAGCGTAGAGTTCCACATAGGTCTCCGCCAGGGGGAATCGGGCCATCAACCGCGCCTTCCGCATGACCTGCGGGAAATCCTGCTGATACTGAATCTTCTCGATTTCTCCGGCATGCAGGGTCACGAATACGTGGGTTATGCGGAACCGCTGCATGAAATCCGGGTAGGGGTTGATGTAATCCGTCCGGTATGGATGGGCCTCATTTTGATTTTCCAGGGAAAGGACGAGCGACATCAGCCCCGCCAGGCTCATCCCGGGGGAGTCCTTGCCCAGATCGCGGGAGATGTCCCTGATATCGTTGCGGGCGGTGGAGGCCCAGCGGATGTAAGGGCGAAGGTTATAGGCGGTGCTCAGGACCACAATCAGGACGACACCTGCAGCTGTCAGCACGCGGGGCAGAGACACCGTCCGCTTCCTCAGCCCGAACCTGTGGGCCGCTCCCACTGCCAGGCAGGCCGCGCCCGATATCAAGAGGAGGAGAAAGAAGCGGGACTCCATTACAGCCGGTTCGGCTAGCCGGCCCTGGATGATGACGATGTGGCTGAGGGGGAAAAGGAGCCATATGAAGAGAAAAGGATAAAAGAGTACCGGGATCCTGTCCGGCACGGACGTGTACTTGAGCGTAAGCAGTTCATACAGGAAATTGGCGGCCAGCACGACCAGGGGCAGGATCAGGACAACAAAATGCCGGGAGGCATGATAGTAGATCACGGAGTAGTAGAGCATGTTCGAGATCACCCAGAAACCGCAGATCCAGTTCAGCAGCGTCATCCGCTGGGGCCGGGAAAAAACCCGAAAAGCCAGGACCAGCAGATAGAGGCTGGCCAGGGAGGTCACGACCGGCATGTGATGGTAGAAGAAAAGGGGCCGGAGCCAGAAATTCTTGAGCATCTGCCCGAGGTTTTGAGGAGGCGTCAGCCAGCCGATGTTTTCCCCGCCGTAGGCCGTGAAGATTTCAATGTGGGGAAGGTAATAGGCAAAATACCAGATAGAGCCGATCAGGGACGCCCCCAGGCCGAACCAGGCCATCCGGGTCATGGCCCTTTTGAAGGAGGGCCGCTCTCTGAAAAGGGTAAAAAAGAACAGGCCGGCCAGGACGGCCGGCAGGATCTGGGCAAAGGTGGCCTTCACTGTGAAGGCGACAAAGCAGCTCGCGCCCGCCAGGAAGGAACCCAGGGCCGGCCGGCGCCTGAGCTCGAGGAAATACACGGCCAGCATGGTGAAGAACAAAAGCGGCATGACCCTCACCGCGATGCGGCTGAACATCGTGAACTGGTAGTTCGTCCCGAGCAGGAACACTCCCAGCAGGGC
>JAUXEH010000185.1 GCA_030620655.1 Candidatus Aminicenantota bacterium
GCGAGCAGGATCAGGTCCTGATTCTCGGCGTGCTGTGCTGCCCAACCTGGGGACATGGATAGTGTCAAGGCGATACCAATCCAATAAATAAGGCTCTCTTTCTTCATCTCTCCACCTCGGGGTCTATAGGGTAAAAGCTTTCCAATATCTTTTTAAGATTTTCTCCTTCTTCCTTCACGTGTTGGTGATGAATTTCAAGTTTAAACTCCATTTCTTTCTTAAAATATCTTAGATAAAATTCACCGGCTCTTAAATAGCTTCTGGCAGTAAAAACAGATATTGAACTTTTAGGTTCTATTGACCATTCAAACCAGGGAGCCACGAGTGATATAGGAAAGGAATATTTGAATACAATTTTTCTGTTTGGAATAACTTCACCAATAGTTCCCTTGAGTTTAAATACTTTCCCTCTCACAACTTCTTCGCCATACCAGCTGGAACCCGATTCCATGGGTTTTCCTTTAGTCCATTTGAATACAATATGGTCTTTGGGATGCCAGGCTTGGTAATTCCTTTCAAGATTGGTAAAAAATTCCCATATCATTTCAGGTGTTGTTTTTATTTCTATTGAGTCTGATAATATTAATGGTTTAAATAATTTCATATCTCCACCTTATAACCGCCTCGGGCGGCCGGCCCGCGTCACCCCTTGGGATGGGCGCGGAACCATTCCACCGTCTGCGCGATGGCCTCGTCCAGGGGTGTCGCCTTGAATCCAAAGGCGGTCTCGAACCGGGAATGGTCCACGACAAACGGCTCTTCCCACAGGTACAGCATCTCGTGGAGCTCGCGCATTACCGGGAGAAAGGCCCCCATGAGCTTGACCATGAATCGGGGGGCGGTTTGGATCCTGGGCTTTTTACCCGTAACGGCAAACACCCGCTCGATGAACTCCCGTGGTGTCACGGTCTCCGGGCTGGGGATGTGCCAGGCCTTTCCCAGGGCCTCGTCTTTTTCCCCCAAAATGACCAGGGCTTGGGCGATGTCAGGGACATATGTCATGGTATGGGGCAGATCCGGATTCCCCAGCACCTGCACCTTTTTCCCGGCCAGTGCCGGATAAAAGACCCTGTCGCCCATGGCCGCATTCAAGACCCGGGGCCCGAAAAAGTCTGAGGCCCTGGCACTGACCACACGAACCCTGCCGCTCTGGTGAACCGACATCAGCTCCTCGGCCATGCGGGCGCGGATCATTCCCTTCCGCGTGTAGGCGTCGAAGTTCAGGTCTTCGGTTACAGGTTTCCCCTTTATCTCTCCATACATGTAGAGGTTTTCCATGGACACCAACTTGGCACCGGCGTGCACAGCGCCCACGATAATCCCGTTCTGGAGCGGCGGGAAAAGCTCGGGCCACTTGTCATAGGGCGGCGCGGCGCAGCTGTACACCACGGCGGCCCCCTTACACCCCTTTTCCGTCACCTCCAGGTCCGCGGCGTCACCGGCCTCCACCTCGACTCCGTCCGGTACATCGGCCCGGCCGCTGTGGGTCACCAGCCGGACCTGTTTCCCCCGGGCCAGCAGCTCGTCCATAACCGCCAGGCCCACGGGCCCGGCACCGAATATCACATGGAGTTCCCTCTCGCTCATGTTGGCCTCCCTCCATCTTTTACCACAAACTTCACGGCCTCTCCAGCCTGAATTATTCATAAAGAATGTCGACACGTCTGTCTTTAAATACCTCAAAATCCAAACGTCGACATTCTTTACCCTCCAGGCAAGCCGATCTCACGGCATCTGATGCGTTATGTCGGGTCTCGCGGTGGCACACCACAGCTTCGCCCTCCATGCCTTCCATCTACCGCAATCTCGACTCGTGAATAATCCAGGCTCCTGAATTATTCATAAAGAATGTCGACATGTCTGTCCTGAAATACCTCAAAATCCAAATGTCGGCATCTTATACCCTTCGGGCGGACCCAGCTCGGCACATCCACTTCGTTGCGGCAGGCTCGCAGTGAAATACCACGGCTTCATCCAGAGGAGCGGTGCGGCCACTTTTTCAACCGGCGAGTGGTTCTCAGCTGGCTGATTCCGATGCTGGCTATGTAAATCAGCGACAGGATGAGGACGATGATGGGGCCGGGCGCGAAGTTGATGAGATAGGAGATGAACAGCCCGCTCACCGTGGCGAACAGGGTGATCAGCGACGCCGTGACCATCATGCCCTTCATGGTCTTGTGGAACAGCTGGGCCACCGCGGCCGGCATGGTGAGCAGGGCGATCATGAGCACGATGCCCACCACCCGGATGATGGTCACCACGGTCAGGGCGATCAGCCCGAACAGGATCAGGTCGACCGCCAGTACCGGGATGTTGCGCACTTCGGCATACTCCTCATCGAAGGCGACGGCCAGGAAGGAATTGTACATCAGGACCACGACCAGGATGATCACCAGATCCATGATCACGATCAGGGTCAGGTCAAGGGTGCTGACCAGCAGGATGTTGCCGAAGAGATAGGTAAAAAGATCTGCGGCGTATCCCGGTGTCAGGAACATGAATACCAACCCGACGGCCATCCCGGTAGCCCAGAGGGCGCTCAACAGGGTGTCGAGCCGGTTGCGGGCCTTTTTCCGGAAAAAAGCCACGCTCGAGGAGGCCAGCAGGCTGAAGACGATGGCGCCCATCAGGGGATTGAGGCTGAGGTAATAGCTGATGCCCAGGCCGCCGAAGGCCGTATGTGCGATGCTTCCCGCTATGAGCGACATGCGCTTGACGACGATGTATGTGCCGATGATGCCGGCCGCCAGCGACGCCAGGACGGCAATGAGCAGCGCATTCTGGAAGAACTGGTACTGCAGGACTTCGAAAATATCACACCTCGCAGATCCGCTTCATCTCCAGGGAATCGATCCCGTGATAGCGCAGGCCGTGGGAGTCGCACTTGTTGATGCAGGCCACCTCCCTGACGAAGCGGGAGAGCATGTCCAGGTTGTGGTCCACCACCACGATGGCGATGTCCCGGTGGAGCTCTTTCAGAATCTCATAGAAGGCTTCCTGGACATGGATGTCGATGTTGGACATGGGCTCGTCCAGGAGCAGCAGCCGCGGCCTGTTGGCCAGGGCCCGGGCCACGAACACCCTCTGTTTCTCGCCGCCCGAAAGTTCGTTCAGCTTGCGGTTCCGCAGGTCCCATATCTGCATCTGCCGCAGAGCATCTTCCGCCGCCTGTTTGTCCTCCTGGGAATACCGCCCGACCAGACGCCCTACCAGGCGGCTCAACAGCACCACCTCCCGGGCGGTTATGGGGAAATCGAAGTCAATGTCCACGAACTGGGAGAGGTAGCCGATGCCCTTGCGCTCCTCCCGGGGAGTCCCGCCGAAGACCTCGATCGTCCCGGAGTCCGGCCGCAGGATGCCCAGGATCAGCTTGAGCAGCGTGGTCTTCCCCCCTCCGTTGGGTCCGATGATGCCCAGGAAGTCATCCGCATAGATGCTGAGGTGGATATTCTCCAGGAACGGCCGGGCATCGTAGCTGAAGGAGAGGTCCCGGATCCGGATGATCTCCTGCCGGTCGTTCGCGTTTCCGTCGCTATCGCTGGAGATGTTCATGAACGGTCTTTCCCACGGCCCTCAGGTTCCCGATGTAATCTTCCGCCAGGGGATCGATGGACACGACCACTCCCCCGATCTCCCGGGCCACGGAGCCGGCCACCTCCCGGCTGAACTGAGCCTGGACAAATATGACCTCGATACCCGAGGCCTTCGCCGTGTCGATGATGTGCCGGAGCTGCTCGGCCGTGGGCGCTTTGCCGGACTGCTCGATGGCCAACTGTTTCAGGCCGTAGGCATCGGTGAAATACCCCCAGGCGGGGTGGAATACGAGTATCGTCCGGGCCTCGAGTCCTGCGAACAGGGCCGCAAGCTCCGCATGCAGGGCGTCGAGCCTCGCAGCATAGTCCAGGGCATTGGCCCGGAAGGTGTCTGCATGTTCCGGAGCCATCTCGGCCAAAACACGCGCGATGGCCTCCACCTGCAGCTTGGCGGCCGGGGGAGAGAGCCAGACGTGGGGATCGACGCCCTCGAGGTGCCCGTGCTCCTCCCCATCGTGTTCGTGCGCGTGCGATTCGGCCTCGCCGAAGTACCTGAGTTCGATGCCCTGAGAGGTGTCGACAACCCGCATATCCGGATTCAGAGACCGGATCTTGCTGAGGTACGCCTGTTCGAAGCCGATGTGGCCGATGCGGAAGAAGACGTCCGCCTCTTCGACCCGGACCAGATCGCCGGGTTTCGGATCGTAGGTCGCAGGGCTGGCACCGGGGGGAATAAGCACGTGGACGGCCACATATTCCCCGCCCACGGCTTCCACGAAGTTCTTTTGCGGCGGGATGCTGACCAAAACGTTGAGCAGTGCATCTGTGCCCACTGAGGGAGCCTGGGCGCAGGCGGCGCAGAGAACCAGGCAGGCAGCACACAGGCTCAGAGTTTCTTTCATCTGTTCGCTCTCGATTTTGTAGATGAATTATAAAACAGACCGGGCGGCCCTGTCCAATCCGGTGGACTCCCTCCGCTACGAATGGGGGTCAGGTCTTCTTTCTGCTGTAACGTATTCGAGACACTATAAGAATAATGATACGTTTAAGCCAATTTTTAAGCGAATCATTTTAACTAACTTGAGGTTTGAAATTATCCCTTTTTGTATTATACTATTTGGTATAATACCAATTGGTATAAGGAAAGAGAGAAATGAATCCCTTTAAATACGGCCAGATCGTTAATGAAAAAGATTTTTGCCCTCGCCCCAACCTCTTGAAAAATGTTGAGGGATTTATCAAGTCTGCACAGAACATCCTGATACAAGGAGAAAGAAGGACAGGAAAGACATCTTTAATCTTCGAGGCTTTGCGCCGGTTAAAAAAACATCACGTCGTATATGTTGATTTGCTGGAAGTAAAAAATTCCGATGATCTCTGTAAAAGAATTATAAAGGCTGTTATTTCGACGGAGCGACAAAGCGGAGTTGCAGAAAAATTATTCAAGTCGCTTTCCCGGTTGAGACCAACTCTCAGCATCGATCCCATAACAGGACAACCCTCTATATCTTTGGATGCATCTGTAAAACTTCAACCTGATTCGATCGAAAGCATACTGGATATGATCGGGGCAATTGACAAGAGAAAAGCAATTGTGGTTGTTTTTGATGAATTCCAGGACATCCTAAATCTCAAGGATTCTAAAGAAGCTTTGGCTTTGCTGCGCAGCAAAATTCAGTTTCATTCAAAAATTCCTTACATCTTCGCAGGAAGTATCAGGAATAAAATGGATGATATATTCAATCATCCTGATAGCTCTTTTTTTAAATCAGCAATCTCTATAAACGTTGGCCCCATAGACAGAGAGCAATTTATCGCTTTTTTGAAAAGCAAGTTTTCTTTGGGTAAGCGTTCTATCAATCAACCGGTTTTAGATCTGATATTCGAGATAGCAGAAAATATTCCTGGCGACATACAGCAACTATGCAGTGCAATCTGGGAGATAACCTCTTACCAAGAGATAATAGATGAGTCAATTATCCCCAAAGCATTAAAGCTGATTTATGCTCGGGAATTTAAGGGCTATGAGGCTATTCTGGTTCAATTGACAGCAAATCAGCTTAACTGTTTAGTCGGCCTTGCAAAAATCGGGGGGAAAGCTCCCTTATCATCGAAATTTGTCAAAGAAGTGGGCATTGAATTGCCGGCTACGATAAAGAAAGCATTAATTCGTTTGATTCAGCTAAAGATACTATACCGTTATCAGGGCGAATATAAATTTGTTAATCCTTTTTTTAAATCCTGGCTATTGTTCAAAAATCTATAGGACAGAAAACTCGCTCTGAGCTATGCTTTTTGGATTGATAGATTACCTGCCCTTGGGCCTCACTTTGCTTTTAACAGTGATAATCTCATTTCAGGATGTCAACGGGTGCAAATTACAGAAAATGGAACCGGAAATCGACCATTGTAACGTATCCGGGGCTGCCGCGTATAACAGGGTGAGATCGATTTTACCTGAATAATTCATAAAAAATGTCGATCCTATTTGTGTGTTCACCGAAAAATCTTATGTAACCCATTGATCTTACATGTATTGCGTGAAATATCGACATTTTTTATGAATTATTCAGGTAATA
>JAUXEH010000240.1 GCA_030620655.1 Candidatus Aminicenantota bacterium
AAGCTGCCGACTAAGTGCTCTGGTTTTTTTGATTTGCATGAGTCGGCAGCTTTTATGAATAATCCAGGCGCCTGAGTTATTCACGGGTTGAGGTTAGGGCAGATGCCAGGCATGTTGGGTGAAGCTGTGGTTTACCACCGCGAGACCCGACATAACGAGGCAGATGCCGTGAGATCAGCCCGCCCGGAGGGTAAAAGCTGCCGACATTAAAAAAAAGGATTAATGAATTGGATGTGTCGGCAGCTTTTATGAATAATTCAGGTTTGAATATGGGGCGGTATTTCATATAATGAACAAAAATCATAAGAGAGGTCACGTATGAATATCAGCAAGTATGTTGTGAAGGATATTCCCCGACGCAAGTTCCTCACCTTGAGCCTCAAGGGAGGCGTGGCCCTGGCGGCGACGCCCTCTCTCATCATGCAGCTTCTTTCCTGCCAAGGGGCGGAAAAGGCGGCGGTCAGGACGGCCATCGATCCGGGGCTCATCAACGCCACGCTTCGCAAGGCACTGGAAAAGGGAGGAGATTTCGCAGATGTGTACTTCGAGAACCGGATCTCCCGCCGCATCCTGATGGAAGAATCCAGGTTCAAGAGCGCGGTCTTCGGGATCAGCCAGGGGGCCGGTGTTCGGGTCATCTCCGGAGACAAGACCGGGTATGCCTATACGGATGAGATCACTCCGGAAAAACTTGCGCAGGCCGCAGAGGTCGCTTCCTATGTGGCACGACACACCGAGAGAACGGAACCTGTCGATGTGAAGGCCCAGGATCGGCCCTCCTTTATCACGGTGCGCCTGCCCCTGGACGAAGCGGCCGATGCCCAAAGACTTGAGGTCATGCAGCGGGCCAACCAGGCTGCGCTGGATTATGATCCCAGGATCAAAATGGCCTCCATCAGCTATTATGATGAGATCCGGGGACGCACCCTCGCCAACAGCGAGGGCGTCCTGCTCAGCGATGCGCTGCCGCATATGTTTTTCATCGTCCAGACCCTGGGAGAAGGCAACAACACCCGGCACATGGGGAGGGAACGCCTGAGTAAACACATGGGATTCGAGATGTTCGAGCAGTTCCCGCCCGAAGAGGTGGCACGGACCTGCGCCCGGGAATCCATCGCCATGCTGGAAGCCAAGGACTGTCCTGCCGGAAAGATGGACGTGGTCATGCAGAACGGTTGGGGCGGAGTCCTGGTCCATGAAGCGGTGGGACACCCGCTCGAAGCCGACAACATCGCCCGGCAGATCGGTGTGTTCACGGGCAAACTGGGACAGAAAGTGGCCAGTGATGTGTTCACCATGGTGGACGACGGCAGTCTTCCCAACATGCGGGGCACCACCAATTTCGATGACGAGGGCACGCAGATGAAACGAAACGTGCTCATCGACAAGGGTGTCCTGGTCAAATACATGACGGACATCCTCTCAGCCAAGCAGATCAACATGGAACGCACCGGGAACGGCCGGCGCGAGACCTTCCGCCACATCCCCATACCCCGGATGACCAACACCTTCATCGACCGGGGCGCGGACAAACCCGAGGATATCCTGGCTTCCACCGAAAACGGTATCTATGTGCAGAGCTTGAGCGGAGGGAGTGTCAATCCCACCACCGGCGTTTTCAACTTCACCTGCCGCGAGGCTTATCTGATCGAAAAGGGCAGGAAGACTACGCCGGTCAAAGGCGCCACGTTGATCGGCAACTGTCTGGACATCATCGCTAACATCGATGCCGTAGGGGACGACCTGGCCTTCGGACCGGGCATCTGCGGCAAGGGGCAGTCCTGTGAAGTCTCGGCCGGACAGCCGACCGTGCGTATCCGGGGAATCAATGTGGGCGGAAGCCGGAGGAGATAAACGACCATGGAAGACCATAAAGATTTAGCCGAACGACTGGTGAAAAGATGCCTCAGCAAAGGTGCGCATGCAGCCGAGGTCTATCTCGAATGGGGCCGGAATCTAAGCATCGAGGTGCGCAACGGTGAGGTGGAAACCGTGGAGGAAGCCGCCTCCCACGGGGCGGGGTTCCGCGTTTTCGTCAAGGGGAGCATGGCCTTTGCCCACTGCAACGACCTATCGGATTCTTCTCTCGACGACGCCATACAGCGTGCCGTCCAATTCGCCGCCCATACGACGGCGGATGAGAACAACGTGCTTCCGGATGACCCGGGGATCACAGAGGTCGGAGAACTTTTCGACCCAGACCTATCGCGTGTCTCCATGGACGAGAAGATCGCGCTTGCGAAAAAGGCGGAAGAGCTGGCCATGAAAGACCGGCGCATCACCAAAAGCGCCGGAGCCGGATTCTCGGAAGGGGAGGGGGAGATCTTCCTGGCCAACTCCAACGGCCTTTCCAAGAGCTACCGGGAGACCGGCTGTTCCTTTGGCGTCTCGGTCGTGGCGGAAAAAGGCGACCAGAAATCTTCCGGAAGCGAGTACTGCTCCCGCCGGTTCTACGCTGACCTCAAGCCGGTCGAGGAGGTGGCGGCCAAGGCCGCCGAGGATGCCTATTCCATGCTGGATCCCAGAATGGTCAAGACTCAGCAGACGGCCGTGATCTTCGACCCGGATGCGGCCCGCGCCGTGTTGGGCGGGATCTTGGCCGCAGTCAACGGGGAGAGGGTCCTTCAGGGGGCCAGCTTTCTCAGAGACCGGATGGGACAGAGGATGGGTTCCGAGCTCATCACGATCGTCGATGACGGGACGCGGCCCAAAGGCCTGGCCAGTTCTCCCTTCGACGGGGAGGGAGTGCCCACACAGAAGCGGACCATCGTGGACAGGGGGGTGCTCAAGGGCTTCATGTACAACACCATCGTGGCCAAGCGGGCGGGAGTCAAGAGCACTGGCAACGCCAGCCGCAGGGGCTTTCGCAGCCTGCCCGGGATCGGCGCCCACAGCTTCTACTTGGCTGCCGGAGACGCGGATCCGAAGGAGATCATAGCGTCCACCAAAAAAGGCCTCCTGCTCAAAGGGGTCACCGGATACGGCATCAACCCCGTAAACGGCAACTTCAGCGGGGGGGCCTCGGGATTCTGGATCGAGAACGGCCGGATCACCTTCCCGGTCAAAGGCCTCACGATTGCCGGGGCCGCGGATGCGATGCTGAACGCCATAGACCTGTTGGGCAGCGACCTCGACCTCGACCGCAGCATGACCGCGCCCACGTTCCGGATAAAGGAGATGCTGATCGGTGGGGAATGATCCTGGTGAGAAATGTGCGGTGAGGCGTTATCTATTCGGGATCATGTCCGGTCCTACAGGGGGAGAAAAATGAAAACGGCGGCATTGACTTCGCTGGGGGGGATCTTGGTGATGGTGTTTCTGAACGGGGCCTGCACCCCACGGTCCCAGGCGACTATCCAAGAGGCCCGGGAGACCATCAAGACCTATCCCTTCGGCGAGCCCGACCCCGTGCCCATCTTGACCCGCTCCAACGATCTCTGGGGCCGCGCCGCCCGCCTGTACCCGTATTCTTTCATAGACGAGTTCAGCCGCGAAGGCGAGGACCGGGAGTGGACCGTGGTGCGGTTGGAGAACCCCTATATCACGGTAGCGGTGCTTCCTGAGCTGGGCGGAAGTATCTGGGGGGCGTCTGAGAAGTCAACGGGCCTCGAGTTCATCTATACCAATAAGGTCTTGAAATTCCGCGAGATCGCCCTGCGCGGCCCCTGGACTTCGGGCGGCATCGAGTTCAACTTCGGGATCGTAGGGCACACGCCCTCCGGGGCCCACCCGGTGGACTATATGGTTCGCAGCAATCCCGACGGCAGCGTCTCGTGTGTTGTCGGCAACCTGGACCTTCCGTCCCGGACACGCTGGAGTGTGGAGGTGACGGTGCCGACGGACAAAGCCTATTTCGAGACAAGGTCCTTCTGGTACAATCCCTCGTCGTTTCATCAATCCTATTATGTGTGGATGAACGGGGCGATCCGGGTGAGCGAGGATCTGCAGTACATCTTTCCCGGGACCTCCCAGATCGGACACAACTTCAACGTTCCGCTCAGGCCCTGGCCGGAGGATGAGCAGGGCCGGGATCTGTCCTGGTATCGCAACAACGCTTTCGGATCGTACAAAAGTTATTTTACCATCGGGGAATACGCGGATTTTTTCGGCGGGTACTGGCATGACGCTGGTTTCGGTTTCGGACACTGGGCGCGATACGATGATGTGCCCGGACAGAAGATCTGGATATGGGGCCTTTCCCGACAGGGAATGATCTGGGAGGAACTGCTCACGGACAGCGACGGGCAATACAGCGAACCCCAGGCCGGGCGCTTATTCAATCAGGAAGACCATGGATTTTTCCCGCCCGGGAGCGGCGACCGCTGGAGGGAACTGTGGTTCCCGTACAAGGACATCGGCCCCATGGTCGCGGCCTTCCCCCGGGCCGTCTTGAGCCTGGAAAAGGAAGGACAGCAGATCAAGCTGGGTGTCTGCCCGCTCCAAGCGCTTGACGACGACCTGGTCATCAGCAGAGAGGGCAGGGAGATCTATCGGGAGCACCTGGATGTGAGGCCCATGGAGACCGTCATCCGGGACATCGATCCCGGGGACCGTACGGGGTGGCTGCAGGTCCGAATCGGAGACAAGCTCGTTTACACAGACGATCCCTCGGCTGCGATTCTGCAGCGCCCCATACGTTTCCAGGACTATGCGGAGGACTCGATCGAGGGGCGTTTCCGCGCCGCCGAGCGGATGATGCAGGAGCGCGACACCGTCCAGGCCCTGCCCAAGTACCTCGAAATCCTGGAGATCGAGACGCTCCACACCAAGGCACTGTGCCGGGTGGCGGAACTGTACACACGCAGAGGAGAATATGACCGGGCCCTGCCGTTTGCGGAGCGGGCGTTGGGCAATGCCATGTACGATCCGGACGCCAATTTCGTCTATGGGGTCATCGCCCGTAGGATGGGCCGGCTGGTGGATGCCAAGGAGACCTTCGGATGGGCGGCACGTTCGCTCCAATACCGCAGCGCCGCCTACACCCGGATGGCCGAGATCTATCTTTTGGAAAGGGACTATGTCTCCGCTTTGGAATACGGGAAACGGGCCGTGGAATATGACACTCACAACCTCGATGCCCTTCAGATCCAGGCCATAGCCCTGCACAGATCAGGGACC
>JAUXEH010000351.1 GCA_030620655.1 Candidatus Aminicenantota bacterium
AGCCTGCTGGACAAGAACCCGCTGGTGCTTCGCTATAAGACCGCAGACCTGGGCGGCGGGGGCTGGGGATCGACGGAGGTCGAGCACAAGCCTTAGCTTTGCCCCGAAACCGCCGGTCAATCGTTCGGCTCGACTCCGCCGCGATAGACTATTCCTTCCGAATCTCGAACGTAACCCGCACCGTGGCGGACACCGAAAGGCCGCCGGCCTCGATGGGGGTCGGGGCCCCGGCTCCCGCTTCCGCCAGGCTTGCACGGGAGAAACGGACCCCGAGCCCCGGCGAGCCGTAGTCTATGTTCACGACCCGTGCGATCTTCATGCCCGCGGCCTCGGCCAGACGCTCAGCGGTCTTGACGGCCTTCTTGAGGGCCTTGACCGCGGCCTGGTCCCGGAGTTTTTCGGCCTGATCGTGGGCAAAGCTCAAGCTGTCGATCCGGTTGGCCCCCGCCTCGGTGGCCGTATCGATAAAGGCACCTGCGCCTCCGACATCCTTGGAGGTCAGGATCACGGTGTTGCGCACCCGGTACCCGGTGGTGACCTGCGAGTTCCCCCGGCTGTAGACCGGATTGAGGCTGTAGCCGGATGTCACCAATCTGTCCTCACGGCCGATCTTCTGCTTGAGGGCCTTCAGAAGCGCATCCGTCTGCTCGGCATTCAAACGCACAGCCTCCCCGGCTGCCGAGGCATTGGACTCCACGGCGAAGGAGATGCGGACCAGGTTGGCAGGTGCTGCCACGGAAGCGCTCTCCGAGACTTCGATGGTGGAGATCCGCGTGAAATCCTGGCCCACGAGCGGTAACACAAACAGGCAGAACAGGCTCAGTGTCCAGGCGATGCGTGTTTTAATCATTGAAACCCTCCTATTTTCGGGGATCGTATTCGGGATTGGCTCGGGTCGGGACCGGTGCCTGCAAGGACCGTCGCCACTCTTTCATCATCTCATGCAACTCACGAGTCTTATCCGGCAGCGTGAGCGCGACATTCTTCGATTCGCCCACATCGTCGGCCAGGTGATAAAGCTCCAAGGCCCCATCCTCGAAATATTCGATGAGCTTCCATTCGCCGGATCGGACAGCCGCCGCGGGCCGCGTACGGAAAAGCGGGTCCCGGGCACCCTCGGCCGCCCCCTCCAGATAGGCGGGGAAATGCCAGTACAGGGCCTCCCGCTCCCAGCAGCCCTGACCGGAAAACAGGGGGAGCAGGCTGAGGCCATCCAGTACATGCCCGGCAGGGGGGGTGAGGCCGGCCGCTTCCAGCAGCGTGGGGGAAAAATCGATGCCCGAAACCGGCACCTCACAGACCTGTCCCGGCCCGATGCTGCCCGGCCAGCGCACGATCATGGGCACCCGGATCCCGCCCTCGTAGAGCATGCCTTTTCCCCCGCGCAGCGGAACCGCGGACGTTACACGCTGCACACCGCCGTTGTCCGAGAAGAAGACCACCAGGGTGTTGGCGGTCAGCCCGCAGGCGTCCAGCTTGTCCAGTACTCGCCCGATGTTCGTGTCCAGGTTCTCCACCATGGCGGCATACACCGGGCGGCTGTGGCCACGGCTGCCGGGGCGTTCCCGGTACGGCTGGATGATTGGCTCCGGCGCCTGAAAGGGGGAGTGCACGGCATAGTGAGAGAGGTACAGAAAAAACGGGCGATCCGAGTGGGACTCGATAAATTTCAGGGCCTCATCGGTCAGCCTGTCAGTCAGGTACTCCCCTTCCGGAGCGCCCTCCAGGTCCGGGAGCTGGAAGGGCGCAAAATACCCGGCCGGGGGATGCCCGATGTGGCTGGCCGCGATGGCGACATCGAAGCCCTGTGTGCGCGGTCCGGACTCGGGGACGCGGCCCAGGTGCCACTTCCCGATCGCGGCGCACACATATCCGTCCTGCCTCAGGACCTCAGCCAGGGTCAGGGCCTCATCGGCCAGGGTGGTGGTGTTGGGGGTGGGGATGATCCGGCGATCCCGGGACTTCCCGCGCGCGGAGCTGTTTACGGTGTACACGCCGTGCCGGGGGGAATACTGCCCGGTCAGGATGCAGGCCCGGCTGGGCGCACAGTTGGGAGCTGGAGAGTATGCCTGATTGAAGATCATACCCTGGGCGGCCAGGCGATCCAGACGGGGTGTCCGGTAGAAGGAACTGCCCATGACCCCCAAATCCGTCCATCCCAGGTCGTCTGCCAGGATGAACACGATGTTCGGCTTTTCTTTGGGAGAACATCCCGGAAAAAGGACAGAAACGAGCAGGGCCAGACACAGGCAGGAACCCATGCCGGCCACGAATTTCTGGATTCGGGTGATAAAATCGCGATCGAGCATGAGGTCCAAGCCGGCCCTCCTCATTATTGGGACATGATCTGTAGGTATGCCTATTTCTTATCACAGCGGCTACCCCTGGTCAATCACCGCCCTCTGCATGTGCCTTCCACCAGTCAAATGACTGTCCCTCTGCTGATAGTCCGACATCTACTTTTTTTCCAGGTGCAAGGTCGATAGGTATTGTTGGACCCAATTCAGTTCCGTTAGAAAGGTGAATTTCAACACGGACTCTGGAAACAGTCTTTTCAGTTACATTTTCTACAGTACCAATGAAAGAGGAAGATTCATTATCAAAAGATAAAATTAACCGAACTCCTTTTCGGACTTCATCGTGGGTTCCGTCTTTGGCAATCCGCGGACCAGATTCTTCGGCCTCTCCTGCATGCTCACCTCGTTCTTCGCCTGCATGCTCTCCTTCTTCACTCTCTCCCGCTTGTCCTACCTGCTCCTGTTCAAGCGTATTTGCTTCTGCGGCCTCATTTTCATTAGATCCTTTATTACAGCCGTATACAAACACTAATAAAAGACCCATACAGATAATTGTGAAAAATCTTAACTTTGGCATCTTTTTTTCTCCTGCCAATCTAATTTGGTATTAGGACTCGAGAACAATCTAACCTGGCCTAAAGACACATGTCAATATTTCATGTAATACATGTAATATCAAGGGATTACATGTTGTTATATTCTATTATAATCGACATTTTATCCTCTCCGAGCGAACCGGGGTTAGGTTGGGTCGGGTAAGCTGATAAGGAAGCCATCCGGCCGGAAGCGTGATTCGAAAGCTTCTTCTTGAAATCGCCAGAGCAGATCCCTATCATAGGTGCAGATCGTACGAGTCGAGGCGCTATTATGGAGACCGAAAACAAGATCGAACAAGCTCTGGTAGAATTGAAAAAA
>JAUXEH010000170.1 GCA_030620655.1 Candidatus Aminicenantota bacterium
GCCGGGAGGTGAGCCGCGGAAGGTCTTTGACCTCAGCTCCCAGGACCGCTACCACGACCCGGGCCGGCCGGTGACGATATCAACCGCCGCCGGCGAATACCTGATCCTGGTGGAAAAGGGGAAGATCTACCTCTCCGGGAGCGGCGCCTCACCGCAGGGAGACCACCCCTTCCTGGACCGCTACGACCTCGAGTCGGGACAGAGCGAGCGCCTCTTTCGCTGCGGCGAGGACAGCTATGAGCGCTTTGTCGGCTTTGCGGGCGAATCCCGGCAGATGATCATCACCAGCTACGAGTCCAAGACCGAGCCGCCCAATTATTACCTGTACGACCTGAGACAGAAGGCGCGTAAGGCCTTGACCCACTACCAGGATCCAGCACCCCAGATGACGGGCATGAAGAAGCAACTGGTCAAATACGAGCGCGAGGATGGAGTCCCGCTCTCCGGAACCCTGTATCTGCCGCCGGATTACCAGGAAGGGCAGAAGCTCCCGCTGGTCATGTGGGCGTACCCTATCGAGTACAGCGATGCCCGGTTGGCCGGCCAGGTGCGCGGCTCAGCAAACCGCTTCACCTTCTTCCGGGGCACATCCCAGCTGTTCTTCGTGACCCAGGGCTACGCCGTGCTGGACGCGGCCCAGATGCCCGTGATCGGCGACCCCGAGACCATGAACGACACCTTCGTGGAGCAGATCGTGGCCGCAGCCAGGGCCGGCATTGATAAGCTGGATGAGATGGGGGTCATCGATCCCGAAAGGGTCGGAGTGGGCGGCCACAGCTACGGCGCGTTCATGACCGCCAACCTCCTGGCTCACTGCGACCTCTTCGCCTCGGGCGTGGCTCGGAGCGGGGCCTACAACCGCACCCTCACACCCTTCGGGTTCCAGAGCGAACGCCGGACCCTGTGGCAGGCGCCTGAGGTCTATTTCAAGGTTTCACCCTTCATGCATGCGCACAAGATCAACGAGCCTATCCTCCTAATCCACGGCGAGATCGACAACAACTCCGGCACGTTTCCCATCCAGTCGCGGCGCCTCTACCACGCCCTCAAGGGACACGGGGCCACGGCCCGCCTGGTGTTCCTGCCCTATGAGAGCCACGGGTACCGGGCGAAGGAATCGGTCCTGCATGTGCTGGCCGAGATGATCGACTGGTTCGACACCTATGTGAAGAACCGGAAGTAGAGAGGGTTTCGGTTCCCGATGAGTGAAGCCGCTGACCCTTTTCAGCTTGAGATCCGAGGGCTCGGCCTGGAGTTTGGGCAGAGGCGCCTGTGGAGGGACCTGTCCTTGTCCCTCGCTGCGGGCGAACGGATCGCCATCACCGGGAAGTCCGGGGGCGGGAAGTCCTCGCTGCTCAAATGTATCCTGGGTTTTGTGGCGCCGTCCTCTGGTTCTGTCTTCATCCGGGGGGTCAAGCTCGATCCCAGGACCGTCTGGCCGCTGCGGCGGTCCATGGGATATGTCCCCCAGGAGCCCGACCTGGGTGAGCTCACGGCCGAGGAGTTCATCCGGAAGCCGTTCCGCTTCAAGGCCAACCGCGACCTGGCCTGGGATGAGGGGCGCCTCCGGGAGCTGTGCGGCGCGTTCCACCTGGATGAAAGCCTACTCTCCCAACCCTCCCGCCGGCTCTCCGGAGGGGAAAAACAGCGGGTGGCCCTCATCTCGGCCCTCATGCTGGGACGCAGGCTCTACCTGTTCGACGAGATCACCTCAGCGCTGGACGAGGAGGCGAGGGCGGCCGTGGCCGACTTTTTCAAGGCCGACAGGGTTTTCTCGGCCGTGTTCGTCGCCCACGACTGTGAGCTCAGGGCCGCGTGCGACAGGGTTTTCAGCCTGGATCAGGGGGGGATGATGAGGGCCGTCTCATGAGCACCTCCGCCCTTGATATCGGGACCATCGGACTGCTGCTCGGCTACCTCCTGCTCCTGTTCCCGCTGGCCTTTATCCTTTTCTATCGGATCAAGCTGCTCAAGCCGCTGACGATCTCGGTGGTGCGGCTGACCGTCCAGCTCCTGATGGTGGGGCTTTATCTCCAGCTCGTTTTCAAGCTGAACGCCTGGTGGCTGAACATCCTGTGGCTGGTGGTGATGCTGGTCGTGGCCGATGTCTCGCTGTTGAATGCCAGCCGGCTCAGGCTCCGGCCTTTCCTCTTCCCGATCTTTGTCTCGCTCACGATCGGGACCTGCATCCCGCTCGTCTACCTGCTGGGGGTCATCGTGCGCCTGCCCAACCTGCTGGATGCACGCTATTTCATCCCTATGGCCGGCATGATCCTGGGGAACAGCCTGCGGGCGGATATCGTCGGCCTGAGCACCTTCTTCAGCTCCCTCCGCACCGAGGAGAAAAGCTACCTCCTGGCGCTGTCACAGGGAGCGACCCTGAGCGAGGCGGTGCGTCCCTTTTTACAGAAGGCCTACACGGCTTCCCTGGCGCCGACCATCGCCACCATGGCCACCATCGGCATCGTCGCCCTGCCCGGGATGATGACGGGGATAATCCTGGGAGGCACCGATCCCTTCGTGGCCATCAAGTACCAGATCGCGATCATGATGGCGATTTTTTCCGGGACGGCCCTGGCCGTCATCCTGGGGATACTGCTGACCCTGAAGACCAGCTTCGACCGCTACGGGGTCCTGGACCCGGACATCCTCAAATAGAGTAGGTCAATCCTTCTTCATCCCCTCCAGCACATCCTTGAGGCGCTGTCCCGAGGGCATCTGAAAGTCCGGGTTGAGTTCCGCCAGTTCCTGCCAGATCCGGGTCGCCTCCTCGGCCCGGCCCAGGTCCTGCATGAGCACGACGCCCTTGTTGAACCGGGACTGCTGGTGTCGGGGGTCGGCGGCCATGGCCTTGTCGAAGCTGGCGATGGCCTCCTGGTGCTGGCCGTTGCGGCGGTACATGACCCCCAGGTCCGTCAGGACATCGGGATTGTCCGGATCGAGCTTGAGGTACTCGAGATAGGACCGGATGGCCCCCTGATTGTTGCCGGTGTCGAAGTAGAGGTTGCCCAGCTCGAACCAGGCGTTCTGGTTCCCCGGATTGGCGGACACCTCTTTCTCCAGCGTCAGGATCCTTTGGGACTGCTGGGGGGTCATGGTGGGGGCTGCGGGGCGCGGGGCGCCCATACGGCCTGGGGACACCATGGCACTTCCCCCGGATTTGTAGGTGCTGTAGACAATCCCACCCAGGAATCCCACGACCAGACACACCAGGCCGATGGTCAGGGCCGTGTTCATCTTGATGTATTGGACTTCGACTTTCTCCTGTTTTTTCATCTCAGTACTCTCCTTAAAAATTGCCCAGCCTGCGAAGCTTGAGGCTGCGGAACCAGACCGCGTCGGTGTGATCCTGCAGCACGATGTACCCCTTGCGTTTATCTGCAAAGCCGGGGATGCCGTGATATTTGCTCCGGGCCAGGTGCTCCTTCATCTCTGCGGTTTCCAGGTCGAATTCCAGCACCTTGACGCCGTTCAGCCAGTGTTCGCCGTGCAGGCCCCGAAAGACGATACGCGAGCTGTTGTACTCACCCACGGGTTTCAGGGCCTTACCCTGCGGGGCGATGAGGTCGTAAAGGGCGCCCGCCGTGTGTGTCGGGTCCGCCTTGGCATCCGGGTGTTCGTCATCATCCAGGACCTGGAACTCGAATCCCAGGGCCGCGTACCCGGGCGGTTGGGATGTGGACAGTTCCTCGGACACATTGTACTTGATCCCCGAGTTGCCCGCCCTGCTGATTCTCCATTCAAAGGAAAACTCGAAGTCTTGGTAGGCCTCCACGGTCATGAGGTCTCCGCCCTCCAGGGGCTGCCCATCTTCCTGGAGCGGGACCTCGCCGCTGGGGACCTTTTTTATCGCACCGTCATCGATCTCCCAGTGGCCATCCGGGACCGTATCGCGGCCCAGGCCCCGCCATCCGGTGAAGTCACGGCCATTGAACAGCAGGACCCACCCGGCCTCTCTTTCCGCTTCCGTCAGGGTGTTGGGTAAGAAATCCCCCGATGACGGCGATCGATCTTCGTCCCGGGAGCAGCCCGGGGAACCGATCACAAGCAGGGATGCCAGGAGCGCCGCGGCCAGAGTGTGGCGAGGTTTCGAAGTTCGAATCAGATGAATCATGCCCGTTGTTCCTCTCTCAAGATCAGATTGCTGAAAATGTGGATTCAATCATGCCAGACAGAGGATATTTATTCAAGTGCCGACAGCAGAAAGGTTGTACAGTTGGTAGTGTCGGCATCTATTATCAATTTTGATGGAAATTGCGGGACCAAGTAGATATAGTATGGGGAAGAAACACGGAGGAGACAGAATGCGGAAAACCAGCAGACGCGATTTTTTAAAGCGAACCGGCAGGGGAGCCGCGGCCGCTGCCCTGGTGCCGGGTGTTGCTACCTCCCTCCTGTCCTGCCGGACGAAGGACAAGGCGCAGAAGGGTGAGGGACTCCGGCTGGGCATGGCCTCTTACACCTTCCGGGAGTTCGGGCTGGAGGAGACCCTGTCCATGACTCAACGACTGGGGCTCCCGTGCATCGCCTTCAAGAGCTTTCACCTTCCCATGGAGAGCACGCCCGAGCAGATCCGAGAGGTGGCGGCCCGGGTCAAGGCCTCGGGGCTGGATCTCTATGGAGGTGGAGTGATCTATATGAAAGACCGGTCCGAGGTCGAACGGGCGTTCGACTATGCCCGGGCCGCCGGTATGAGGGTCATCATCGGCGTGCCCGACTATGAAATGATCCCGTTGGTAGAGGAAAAGATCAAGCACTACGACATCAAGGTGGCCATCCATAACCACGGGCCCGGTGACGATCTGTACCCGACTCCGCAGAGTGCCTACGACCGCATCCGCGGCTTGGATCCCCGCTTCGGGCTGTGCGTGGATGTGGGGCACACGCAGAGATCTGGTGTGGACCCGGCGGCATCCATCCGGAAGCTGGCGGACCGAGTGCTGGACGTGCACATCAAGGATGTCACCGCCGCCACCGCCGAGGGCCGGACCGTGGAGATCGGCCGGGGTGTGATCGACATACCCGCGGTCTGCCGGACTCTGCTCGAGATCGGCTTTTCCGGCGCCGTGTCTTTCGAGTTCGAGAAGGACGGCAAGGACCCGCTGCCCGGAGTGGCGGAATCGGTCGGATATGTCCGGGGAGTGCTGGCGGCCCTGTAGACGAACAGCGGGTTAAACGGTAATGTGCACGCACGACTTTCCAGGCGGCGGACAGACATGAGGGTCGAGGGCCGGGCCTACGCCAGGGCAGGGCTGCTGGGGAACCCCTCCGATGGGTATTTCGGCAAGATCATCGCCGTCTCCGTGAAAAACTTCTCCGCCGAGGTCGCACTCGAGGAGAGTGACGCGCTCCGCATCCTGACGCCGGAGTATGACGGCAATACCTTCGACAGCCTGAAAGACCTGGTCGACGGTGTGTCGCTGTATGGGTACTACGGCGGGGTGCGCCTGGTCAAGGCCGGGATCAAGCGCTTCTACCAGCACTGTCAGGACCGGGAGATCCGGCTCGCGGACAGGAACTTCTCACTCACATACAGCTCCACCATCCCGCGCCAGTTGGGTTTGGGAGGCTCCAGCGCCATCATCACTGCCGTGATGCGGGCCCTCATGGCCTTCTATGACGTGGAGATTCCCCAGCCCATCCTGCCCACTCTGATCCTGGAGGCGGAGCGGGATGAGCTGGGCATAAACGCCGGCTTCATGGACCGTGTGATCCAGGTGTATGAGGGGTGTGTGTTCATGGACCTGGACCGCGAGATCGTCCAGGCGCAGGGATTCGGCCGCTACCAGCGGCTCGATCCGGGATCGCTTCCGCCTCTATATCTGGCTTACAAGCCGGACTTGGGCAAGGTTTCGGGTCTGGTCCTCAATCCCATACGTGAGGGATTTGAACGGGGTGACCCTGTCGTATTAGAGGCCCTGCGCAGGCTGGCGGCATTGGCGGAAGAAGGGAAAGAGGCCCTGCTGCGGCGTGATCGTGAGCGGCTGAGGGCCCTGATGGACGAGAACTTCGACCTGCGCAGCCGGATCATGCCGATAAACGAGGAAAACCTGTCCCTGATCCGGGCTGCGCGTGCCTGCGGGGCCTCGGCCAAATTCGCCGGTTCGGGCGGCTCCCTGATCGGGCTGTATGAGGACGAGAGGATGTTCGCAGACCTGAGTCGCGCTCTGGGAGAGCAGCAGGCTCTCGTGATTAAACCTGTGGTCGTGTAACCAGAATAATTCATAAAAAATGTCGATATTTCAAGTAATACATGTAATATCAAGGGATTACATTAGATATATCGGTGAGCACACAAATAGGATCGACATTTTTTCCTCTCCGAGCGAGCCGATTTCACCATATCTGGGGTGTTGCGGCGGGTTCGCGGTGGACGACCACAGCTTCACCCGCCGCGCCTACCATCTAC
>JAUXEH010000144.1 GCA_030620655.1 Candidatus Aminicenantota bacterium
ACGGTCTTGACGAATCGATCCAGGCTGGCCTTGAGCTCGGGGTTGTTCTTGCGGACCATCCAGCCGAAGCGGACATCCTCGTTGAAGGCGATGTCTTCGTGGATCCTGACGTTTTCCATGAGCTCAGCGACCAGCTCCGCGATGTGGCTGTCCGCCACGGTCATCTCGATGACACCGGAGTCCACCATCTGGATGATCTCTCCCGTGTTGATCAGCCCGGGGAGCAGCTCGATCCGGATGGGCGCCAGCTTCCGCGCGGCAAGATCCTCGTTAAACTGCAGCAGGCTGGTGTGATAGCTGCTGCCCTGGCGGACATGGATGCGGCGCCCTGCCAGATCGTCCCTGTTCTTCACAATTCCCGCATCCTTGCGGTTGACCAGGACCTCCCGGATGCCCCAGAGGTGGGGATCGCTGAAGGCCACCTGTTCCGAGCGTTCCGGGGTGATGGTCAGGTTGGCGGCCACGATATCGCCGTATCCCTGGTTCAGGGCATCGATCAGAACATCGTACGGGAGAGGGATGTAAAAGAACTCCACCTGCAGGTCTCTGCGGCTTTTGCCCTGGTTCAGGAATTTCTTGAACTCCTCCATCTTGCTGTATTCGTAACCGTGGGCCTGCCCCTTGTAAACGAAATAATTCCCCAGTGTGTAGGTGGTCAGAACACGTATCTCTCTTTTCTTGATCATCGCAGGGAGGTCACCGGTGCGCTTTTCTAAAATATCCGTGGCCATTTTCAGCTGCTCCCGCAGCTCCTCCCTGTAGGCCTGGTAGGGATCGGATTGGCTCGGCTTGTCCGGCGCCCGTTCCTGGGAGTCGCCCTGGGCGGCGGCTTTGCTGACATCAGCAGAAACCACCCCGCCGGGTCCGGCGGAAACCGCACCCCTCCCGGAAAACAGGAGCGCGGCGGCCAGGATCAGGCCGAATAAGACCCCTAGAAAGACATGGTCACGTGTCATCTTCATGCTGTACTTCCCCGTGTGCGGCATTTGAACATAGTATATCACGTGTACGGGGAGGAAGAAATAACAGGCGGACGCCGTCCATGTACACTTATCCACTTTGGGCATGTTTGATGAATGTCCCGTTGCGGTACTCCTCGAAGGCCAGCTGGAGCTCCTCGCTGGTATTCATGACAATCGGTCCATACGTGTTTTGCTCATTTTAAATCGGGAGTCTCTTTCGCATCATCCCAGACGGACAGGAGAGCCTGCAGCAGTTTCTTGTGGTCGACCGGTTTCTCGAAAAACGCCACGGCTCCCAGGGCAGAGGTGCGTTCCAGCAGCTTGTTGTCGGCAAAGGCCGTGATGAAGATGACCTTCAACCGGGATCCCATGTCCCGCAGCCGGCCCTGGAGTTCGAGCCCGCTGAGGCCGGGCAGCCGGACATCCAGGATAAGGCAGCCGAAGACCTGGGGGGATATGAACTCAAGGAACTCTTCAGCCGAGGCGAAGGCCTGGACCTCAAAACCCACGGAGTTCAGGAAGCGCCTCATAGCCTTGCGGATCGAAGCGTCGTCATCGACCAGGAATATCTGCCTTTCCATTTCCATTTCGTCTGTCTCACCTCCATGTTAGAGTTCTGCGGAAAGGCCGTCAATTGGACCTTAGTCCAATACGGGATTTTGGGGGAGCATTACCAAAACCGTGATAAAGAAACAGTCAGGCAAGCTGAAACGTCAGCCCAGTGATTTTCCCCAGCGAGGAAAATCCCCTTATTCCTCGGCTCGCTCTCCTCTACGAGGAACCATGCCCGCTCGCCTCCGGATGGCTTCCTTGTCAGCTTACCAGACTGATCTAAATATCCACACGGTTTGGGAAACGATGCAATGCGTATCTCGCAATGGACAATTTAATCGCTCGCAATGACAATTGATAAGTAATAGTATTTATGAAACAGTGTACTAAGGAAGGGAAAATGATACACCGGATCACAAAATACAAAATCAGGGAAGGCCAGGCCGCCGCCGTGCGTCAGGCCGTGCTGGACTTCATTCGCGCGACCAGGGAAAGCTCTCTGGAAGGGGTGAAGATCGACGTCTTCGCAGAGAAGGACGGCCTAACCTTCTATCATGTAGCCTGTTTTCGGGATGAACAGGCCGCGGAGAACCACACCAATTCGGAGCACCTGGCTGATCTCTGGGAGATCGTCTACCAACGGGCCGAATCCTTCTCTCAATCCATCGAGGTCGACCTCATCGCCTCGACCCTCCCCGAGTGTCAGTAGAAATATCGGATCCCGATCTGCAGGCTGAGCGAGCTCAGGTTGACAGAGAAGGTTTCCGGGGGATCGAACAGGTAGACGGTCTCCACATCCGTGTTCCGGAAGAGATAGAGCGCCTCGCCGTAAAACGCCAGGCTGGGAGAGGCCCGGTAGTGCACTCCCATCCCCCCGTATAGTCCCAGGCCGCCCTTGGGCTCCTGTTTGACCACGGTCGCTTCATCGATCGACTGCCGCGCTTCCGCGTTGAAAGAGGCGAAGAACCACCCGAGGCCGCCGAAGACATAGGGCACTATGGGTACCTGGTCGGCAAACTTGTACCGGACCGAAAGCAGCAGAGGAGTGACATAGAGCCGGCCGGAGAGGAATCCACCCTCGACCTTTGTGACCGAGTGCTGGGCATATTTCCATTCGAGGGCCAGTTGGATCCTGTTCCGGACGGGGAGCACGAATCCGATGGTCGAGCCGTACCCGTTGCTGATATTTTCTGCCGCCGGGATGTAATACGAGGCTGCCAGCAGGAAGCCACCGCCGCGCAGTTGAGCGAATCCGGGGCCTGCGATCAAAACGACACCGAGCAGCACGCTCAGGATGACTGCTGTCTTCTTCATGGACATCTCCTTTTCACCCGTACCGGCTGAATAAAAGTGTGGCACAAACCGTATTATCTGTCAACGAAGGGGGGCCATTTAAGCGTTTCCTTTGTATCCTGCGTGCCAAGTCGCTCCGCCGTCACCGCATCCGGCATGTTGGGGGGATCATTGATTCACTATCAAGCTTTGATATGCAGGGCTGGCACGCCTTAAGGCATCTTCTCCGGACGGAGGGTGGCCCAGACAGGCAGGTGGTCACTGGCCCGGGCCTCCTCTACTTTGCCGCTGGCAGTAGCTCTGAGGCCCTTGACAAAGATGTAGTCCATTTTGAACTCGAAGATGCCTAGGGGATCGCCATTGGCGGTTGGGCCTATGCCCTTGGTGGCCAGTGTGAATCCCGCCTTCCGGAAGATGCGTTCCGTCTCGCGTATTAAGTAACCGGACTCGGTGTTGAAATCCCCACCCACCACCACGAGATCGTTCGTGTGCCCGATGTGATTGACGATCGCCTCGACCTGATCCAACCGTTGTTCACTGCCCAGGAGAAAAAGCTCCGTATGCGCGCTGATCGCCAGCAGTTCGAAATCGGCGATCGTGAGCGTCGCAAAGACGGCATTCCGGTTCATCTTACGCACGGGATTCTCATGGGGCAGAACGACCTTCATATGCTTTGTGATGGGCCAGGGGCTGAGCACGGCATTGCCGAAGCCCTTTTCATTCTTGCTGTGCAGGGCCGCGGGGTAATAGACGTAATTGAGACGCAGCTTCCGGGCTATGGCCTGGACTCCTATGGGGTCCATCTCCTGGAGCAGCAGGACATCAGCACTCATCAGTTCGGGGATCGATTCCAGCTCCCGGATGGCCTCCTCGATCTTCCTACTGTATTTGATGTTGTAGGAAACCACCTTGAGGCTGCCGGTGAAAGGTGGGGGGGGGCCGGAGAGGTGTCCGATGAATTTGGGACCATCAGGCTGGGTGTAGTTCTTGCTGACGGGAATGCAGGAAAGGGCCAGGACCGCGGCCAGGAGGAGAGAGGCCCACCGGAGCCGGTTCGTCACCGCCCCTCGCCCGGTTGCTCCAGCCTAACTGAAAGCCAGATCGGAAGGTGGTCACTGGCTGCGGCGTCTTCCACCTTACCGGAGGAGACCACCTCCATTCCCTTGACGAAGAGGTGGTCCAGTTCCAGATCCACGAGCCCCAGGAGATCCTGCTTGTGGGTAGGACCGATGTCCCCGGTGGCCCGAACATATCCGGATCTCCGAAAGATCCGTTCCATCTCCCGCACGACATACTCGGAGTCGGTGTTGAAATCCCCACCGACGATCCCGAAGGAATATTTTCCCTCGAGGTTATCGGCTACGCACGCCATCTGATCCAGGCGCACCTCATTCCCGAACAGGAGGGTATGGGTGTGGACGTTCCCGACCAGCACTTCCTGACCGCCAACCTCCAGCACGGACAGCACGGCGATGCGGTGCATCTTGCGCAAAGGATTTTCATGGGGCAGGACGACCTTCCAGTGGTCCTTGATGGGCCAACGGCTCAGGACGGCGTTGCCGAACTCCAGGCTCTGGCGGTACATGGCCGTGGGATAGAACACATAGTTATAGTTCAAGCGCCGCGCGATGGCATCCGCCGCAGAGGTGTGGATTTCCTGCAGGAGGATGACGTCCGCATCTTTGAGGGCGTTCATGCTTCCCAGGTCATCGACCGCTGTTTCCAATTTTTCCGCCCAATGGATATTATAGGAGACCGCCCGCAGCGTTCCCTCAAATTCAGGAGTTCCGGTGGCATAGTTTCCGGAATAACTGGGTCCGGGGATGCTGTCGTAGCTTTGCTTAACCGTTACGCAGGCGGACCCCAGGCCGAAAAGGCAGAGGACCGTGATAGTTGTGACAGATTTTTTCCACATGGTTCGATGTCTTTCTCAATTTGTATATAAGGATAAGCCCATATTATACACCATTCTCCACAAATACATAAGCCATGAACGTAAGCGTTGCCAAAACCGTGATGATTTATAGATCAGTCAGGTAAGCTGATAAGGAAGCCATCCGGAGGCGAGCGGGCATGGTTCCTCGTAGAGGAGAACGAGCCGAGGAATAAGGGGATTTTCCTCGCTGGGGAAAATCACCGGGCTGACGTTTCAGCTTGCCTGACTGTGTCTTTATCACGTCCTTGGACGGGTGTTACAAGCTATTACAACCTCAAAAGGGATAAAAGTGTTACATCCGAGGCGTGGCTTGACTCCGCTGGTCTGGAGTGATAAGTAGTATGATTGGCAGGAAACAACTCAAGCGAAAGGAAGATCAATATGAAAAAAACATCCCTATCCCGCCGGGAATTCATGGGACGAAGCGCCGCGGCGGCGGCCGGATTGATGATCGTCCCGCGCCACGTATTGGGCGGGCGCGGTTATACCGCGCCGAGCGACACCCTGAACATCGGCTGCATCGGAGTGGGGGGCAAGGGGTCCTCGGACATCCGCTCCTGCAGCGGCGAGAACATCGTGGCCCTCTGCGATGTCGACGACACTCAGATGGCCCGGTTCCTTAAGTCCGACCACAGCACTCCCGAACAGAAGGCCATGTATGACAAAGCCGGCAAATACCGGGACTTCCGGGTCATGCTGGAGGAAGAAAAGGGCATCGACGCCGTGACCGTGAGCCCCCCGGACCACACCCATGCCGTGGCTGCCATGACGGCCATGAAGATGGGCAAACACGCCTTCGTGCAGAAGCCCCTGACACACACCATCAAGGAAGCCCGCATCCTGGCCCAGACCGCCAAGCAGATGAACGTGGTTACCCAGATGGGCAACCAGGGCCACGCGGGCGAAGGAGCCCGGCTCATCAATGAGTGGATCTGGGACGGGGCCATAGGTGACGTGCATGAGGTGCACTGCTTCACCAACCGGCCCATCTGGCCGCAGGGCATCGAGGCGCCCAAGGAGATCCCGTCCGTGCCCTCCACGCTGGACTGGAACGTCTGGCTGGGCCCGGCCCGTTTCCGGCCCTACCACCCCGCGTACCATCCCTTCAAGTGGCGTGGTTTCTGGGACTTCGGGACCGGTGCACTCGGTGACATGGGCGCCCATATCCTGGACCATCCCTTCTGGGCCCTGAAGCTGGGCCATCCCACAACGGTCCAGGCCAGCTCCACGCCCTACACCGAAGACTCCTGTCCCCTGGCGGAGATCGTCACCTATGAATTTCCCCAGCGAGGGGAAATGCCCCCCGTGACCCTCAAATGGTTCGACGGAGGGATGATGCCGCCGAGGCCCGAAGGCCTCGAAGACGGACGCATGATGGGTGATTCCGGCGGGGGAGGCATCTTCTACGGCAGCAAGGCCATGCTCATGTTCAGCACCTACGGCAACAATTCGCGCATCGTCCCGGAAGCCAAGATGAAAGAGTACCAGCGGCCGGAAAAGACCATCCCGCGCTCCCCGGGTATTCATCTAGAGTGGATCGAGGCCATCAAGGCTGGGAAAAAATCCACCACCGATTTCTCCTACTCCGGTCTGCTCACCGAGGTCATGCTCCTGGGGAACGTGGCGGTTCGCACGCAGGAACACAAGACCAAGCTGGAGTGGGACGGCGAAAAGATGGAGTTTACCAACCTTCCCGAGGCCAATCGGTACCTGCACTTCGAGTACCGCACCGGCTGGAGCCTTTGATCCCGGGTCTGACAGGGGGTTCACACACCCCGGCCGGCGGCGGCGAAAGGAGATACGGATGAAAGACTGGGCAGCGGTGGTTTTTCTGGCCGGGATGCTGATGGCGGGGAGCATGATCACGGCCTGCCGGGGAGAAGGCGCCATGCAGAGCGATATTCGATCCGTGACACAGTGGAAGATCCACGACCCGGACCGCCCCCTTCCGCCGGTGGTCGACCCGGGACCGGCCGGCCCTCCGATGCCGGCCCCATCGGATGCGGTCGTGCTCTTCGACGGCACGGATCTTTTGCAGTGGGAAGACGGCAAGGGGAATCCAGCACGCTGGAGGCTGGTCGGGGACGGCTCCATGGAAGTGGTCAAAAAGACCGGGTCAATCCGCACCAAGGCGAAGTTCGGGAACTGCCGGCTGCACATGGAGTGGGCGGCGCCGTCGGAGGTGGCAGGGGAGAGCCAGGGCCGGGGCAACAGCGGTGTTTTTCTGATGGAGTTTTATGAGGTCCAGGTTCTGGACAACCACAAAAACGTAACCTATGCCGACGGCATGGCCGCCGCGGTCTACGGACAGTACCCGCCGCTGGTCAACGCCTGCCGGCCTCCGGGAGA
>JAUXEH010000406.1 GCA_030620655.1 Candidatus Aminicenantota bacterium
CCCCCAGCATACATAAGATAAGGAGATGCGGCCGAAATGTCACACCAAAAAAAAGCGTCAGATCGCCGCCCTGAACCACTGCCCGACTCGGTACCAGAATCCCTCGTATCGGGGCAGCATGAGTTCCAACCAGGCCACGTTCTCCACCCAGGTCGTCAATCCCATCAAGGCAAAGAAGTCCATGAAACCCAGCAGACTGTCGAATTCCGAGACCAGGAACATGACCTCACCGTCCAGTATCTGGCTGCGGAAATCCTGATTGTGCGAGCCCACATACAGGTAAAGGATCGCCTTCTCCCTCTCCTCCTCCGGAATCTGCTCCAGCCATTTTTCCTCCAGCCGGCGGAACTCATCGATGAAGAGGTCCTGGTACCGCTGGGAATCCAGATAGGTAGCGCGCTGGACCTGATCGATGCGGGCCAGGGAGAATTCCTCCAGCAGCGGGCCCCATTCCGGCAGAGGCACCAGCGTATCCATAGCCTCTTGGGAGGCAAAGAACTGCGTCTTCCGGTGCAGCTTCGGCATGCGGATATCTTCCCTTTCCCTCAGATAGCGGGGATCCGCGCCTTTCAACGCCAGTTGGCCCGAAAGAGAGTAGATCAGTTCCATCACCGAGGGTTGGAAGGGGAAGGCCTCCTGAAGCCAGGGATTTTCCGCGTAGTTCTCTGCCAGGAGTTTCCCTCGGCCGGCTACATCCTGGACATCGACCTCCACATTGTAGATGCCGATCTTGAGCCTCCCCCCCACTTCCTGAATCTCGTCACGCATGAGATTCTCGACATATATGAGGCGGCGGAAGATCTCATTGCTGCGGGACATGGCCGCAGAGACATCGACCGGTGCATTGAGCAGGGAGGGCGAGATGGCAAACACGGAGCAGCCTCGTAGGGCAGCGCCCACCAGCATCCCGGCCCAGGTGGGGCTGCTCCACACCTGGTCCGGGGCCAGCAGGTACGAGCCTTTGGGCATCAGGGTGTACAAGACGGCCTTCACCAGGGTCGCGTCCTTCTGGCCGAAACCGGTCTCATTGTGGACCTGCATCCCGCGTGTCGTCCAGCCTGATGCCTTGAGTTCCTCCACGCTCTGTGCATAATCAGCCGGTTTGTCCTGAGGACGGAGCGGGGCCGGTATGTGATGGGGCTTCATGCCCTGGGAGAGAAGTAGTGTCCTGGCAGCATCCTTGAGTCCCAGCAGCTCCTGTCCCTTGACCATGATGGAACGATCTTCCCATCGGGGTCCGACGTAGTATTCCCCGACTCCCAATCCGCTGTAGATGGCCTCTCCTTTACCCGGATCGAGCTCCGTGACATCGAAAAAGCTGACCTTGCGGTGATCGCGGATCAGGCTGTCAGGGATGAAGGGGGCTCCTCTGAGAGTACGGATCGAACGGAAGGACAGATCAGATGGATTCGTAATGTTGAGGTGGACCTTGATCCTGTTTTTCAGCCATCTTTTCCCGTAGCGTTTCACATCGGCCTGCAGGGCCTCAGAATCGTTGATCGCCGCCTTCAGATTATCCTGAGCCTGGGCGATCGCCCTTTCCCAGTTATCGTAGCCTTTGGGAAGCTTCAATTTATGTTCCAGGGGATCTATGAGCAGCTTCATCCAGAACAGGGATTTGTTCGCCTCGAAATAGTGTTGGTCCAGGAAGATCATGAAGACCGGGAGCTTCCCGGTGTTGGCATAGTCCTTGACCCGTTCGATCCAGGCACCGAAATAATCCTTCAGAATCATGTTGTAGGAGACAGAGTCTGGAACACGTGGTTTTGCGCTGTTCAGGCCCCGGATGTCGTGGATCCACAGCACATGATAATCCCGGGCCGAATGGATCATTCGGGACAGCTCCCAGTTGAACTGTTCGTTCACCACGTAGTAGGCCTTATTGGCGTCGGTAAACTCATCTTCGACCATCATCTCCAGGATGGCGTCCATCTCTTTCTGCGTGTCATGGTCCTCAAGCTGCAGGGCGAAATGGAGAGGAAGCCAGACAAAACGTGAATCTTTCCAGTGGTCGAGAGAACCCTGGCGATGGATTTCGAAAAGATTGATGAGGGCTTTGAAAACATACATCACCCCATCCCGTCTACCCGGAGGGATTGCGGATCGGGAATACAGCCAGCCGCTGAAATTCCTGGCGGCAGACTCACCGTAACCCAGGATGCTATCCGGCTTTTTCACCTGCCCGAAACGTCGGTTATAAGGGAGGAGGACCTCGCGGAAAAGGACCTCGCGGAAATGACCGGCTATCTGTGTTCCGATTCGACGATTGTTGCCGGCTGCCAGGGTGAACGCTCTCTCCAGGCATTCATGGTAAAAATTGATCTCCGCCTCGAATGTGCGCCCCTCAGGAAAATTCTCATCCTTCTCGTCGATGTGATCTTTGAACTGGACGATCTTCTGCACAAAAAACTGAGTCCGTTTCTTATTCATCTTTCGTTTCTGATCGAAAAAAGGTGTGGTGAAGCGATTGATCCAATCAGCGGATTTATCTGCCAGCATTATGGCTTCGCCGAGTTCCTGCGAGGGCGCATAGGCGACCTTTTGCTCTGAGGATGCCTTAGGGAGAGAGGCATAGGAG
>JAUXEH010000089.1 GCA_030620655.1 Candidatus Aminicenantota bacterium
GGACTTCTTCCGGGCGGCGCCTGACAGGCTCCTGAGCTGGGTCTCGGAAGGCCGGAAGCTCATCGGGGTGCGCATCCAGGAGCTGAATCCTGAACTGGCCGAATTCTTCGGCGTGGAGGACGGCGCCGGACTCCTCATCACCAAGGTCGAAGAGGACCTGCCCGCGCAGAAAGCCGGCCTCAAGGTGGGTGACGTGATCGTCCGGGCAGACGGCAAGGTCACGAAAAGCGGTGACCGCTTCACCCGCCTGATCCAGGGCCTGGAAGAAGGCGACAAGGTGAAGCTGGAGATTGTCCGCGACAAGAAGACACGCACCCTCGAAGTGGAAGTGGCCGTGGACAAAAACACGAGGCGGCGGTTCGCACCTGAAGCCCACGGCAGCGCACTGACCCGGAAGACGGCCCTCGAACAGCAGAAAAAGGCCAAGGATAGACTCAAGCTCGCATTAGAGCGGTATCGGTGCATAGAAGTGTAACTTGCTTTTGTGCCCATTTTCACATCGGGAGGTAGGGATGTTAAGCATCCCTCACCTCCCTTTTTTTTATCTGAATTATTCATATTGTCTTATTCGTTGTTGAGATTGAGCCATTTTTTCTTGAACGACTCGAACTTTTTGGGTGAAAGGGAAGAGGAATATCCGGCCAGGCGGCGCTGCCTGAGCACCTCGTACAGGATGATGCCCACTGACACCGAGAGGTTGAGGCTCTGCGCCATCCCGGACATGGGGATCCGGATGGCGTGGTCGGCCGCCGCGAGCGCTTCCCGGGAAATGCCGTCAGCTTCGTTGCCGAAGACGATGGCCACGGGCCGGGAGTAGTCCACTTCCGTGTAGGGAACCGCCTCCGGCCCCAGGTGGGTGGCGGCGATGGCGAAGCCCCGTTCTTTCAAGCGCAGGAGACACTCCCGGGTCGATGAATAGCGTGTCAGGTTGAGCCATTTCTCTGCTCGGGTGGAGATGGCCTCGTTCACGGGGAAGGGCTCGTCGGCGGCATAGATGACGTCCAGGTTGAGGACACCGGCGGCGTCACAGGTGCGGACCACGGCGCTGGCGTTGTGGGTGTTGGTCACCTCTTCCAGTACGATGTGAAGGTCCGGCTGCCTGTCCGACAGGACACGCTCGACTTTCGCGATCCGTTCTCGGGTGGGCATGGTCGTTATCCCTTTATGATGATCCGGATCCCTATGAACAGCAGGAATATCAGTGCCGCCACCAGGGCCCGGTACTCCTTGTTGATCTTGTACAGGTCCCAAGAAAAAGACTTGGCCCGGGCGTTTGTGTGTGGGCGCCAACCCGGGAAAAAAAGCGGGACTTCGCTGCTGTAATCCGCATAGGATTCCGGGAACAAATCCTTCATGGCTTTTCTCTCTTTGTATATGGCCACGGGAAAGAAGAGGAGGAAGTTCAGGGCGAACAGGGCCGCCACCCACCAGGAGCGGGACGCGGCCGTGACTCCGAGGGCGATCCACAGGCTGCCGAGGTAGAGCGGGTTTCGGGTGTATCGGTAGGGGCCGGAGGTGGTGAGCTCGCGGTCCTTGGTCAGGTGGCCGCAGGCCCACCCGCGAAGCAGCAGACCCAGGGTGATGAATCCGGCACCGGCGAGAAGTGACAGCAGGTTGGGCCGGGCCAGAATAACGGCCGCGATGACGCTGATCAGGCTCGAGCGTACGCGCTTGCGGTAGAGGAATTGTGCGATGTCAGTTTTTGTTACCATGTTCTTCCAGTCGTTCCCGGCAAAGACGGGCGACCTCCTCGGGCTTAAGGGCCGCCATGCATTTGAGATCCGGGCAGGTTCGCAAATAGCAGTAACTGCATTCGAGGAGATGGAATGCGGTCTTGTCCTCCGTTCTGAAGGGACCGTTGCGCCGCGGATTGGTCGGGCCGAAAACCGCCACTACAGGCCTCGAGAGTGCGCAGGCTGCCTGCAGGGCGAAGGTGTCGCCGCTCACGACCAGGTCCGCAGCCTTGAGAAGGGCCATAACTTCCTTGAGGGGCAGGAACGGCGTCAGTGGGATTCGAGCCCCGTGGGAGATATCTTCGGCCAGGAGCCTTTCCGTTTCGGTCCCCCAGAGCAGGACCGGAAATACGTCCGTGGCCTTCAGCTCGGCGATCACGGCCTTCCATTTGTCGGCGGTCCATCGCTTCGTATCCCACGCCGCCCCGACATTGATGACCACAAGCTTGCTCCTGCCGTTGAATCCGAGGGCCTGCAGCTTATCCTGAACGTGGGCCTGGAGGGCATTAGGCAGCTCTATGGGGAATACGAGTTTTTCCTCCCGGATGCCCAGGCTTGTGAGGAGGTTGAGGTTCTTGTGGATCACGTGTGCGTCCGCGGGGAATCTGTCCGCATGATGAGTATAGAAGACGGAGGCCAGCGGTTCCCTGAGGTCGGCCCGGTGGAATCCCACCCTTATTCCGGATCTGGACAGCCAGGTGATCAGCCCGGATTTGAGCAGGCCCTGAAAGTCAAGGGCTACCTGGTCCCTTTCCCGGATCTCACGCACGATACGCGAGACCTCCCTCCGGAAATCTTTCGTATGCCATTTCCATTGTTTGGCTTGCACAACCACGATACGGTTCAGGCCAGGTAGCAGTTCGAGGATCTCCCTACCATTCTCCTCGACCACCCAGGTGATCTGGGCATCGAGGTGAGCGGAGCGCAGGGCGGCGAAAGCCGGCAGGGTGTGGATGATGTCCCCCAGAGAGCTGAGCCGGATGATGAGGAACTTATTCATGCTTGAATCCGGCTCCTATCTGCCGGATGAGTTCCGAGGTGTTCTTGACTTTGGGACCGCCGGTGATGGCTATCCGCCCCCCATAGGCACGCACCGTTTCCTTTTCAGGCACGGTGTCGGTGGTGTAGTCCGAGCCTTTGGCGTGTACGTCGGGTTTGAGCGTCAGCAAGACCTGCTCCACGGTGTCTTCCTCAAAGATGGTGACGAAATCCACACACGAAAACGCGGCCAGGATCTCGGCCCTTTCCGATTCGGGAAGGATGGGGCGGCCCTCGCCCTTGAGCCGGCGGACAGAGGCATCGGAGTTAAGGGCCGCGACCAGGATGTCACCTTGAGCTTTAGCCTCCTCGAGATAGCGGATGTGTCCCACGTGGATAAGGTCGAAGCATCCGTTGGCCAGGACGATGGACCTGCCGCGGGACCGTTCCGTTCGGATGATGCCTGCCAGCCGGTCGAGGGGATGGTATTTATCCAATGTTGTTAGCCTGAATAATTCATAAAAAATGTCGATATTTCACTTGATACACATAATTTCAATGGTTTGCGAGAGATTTCTAGGAGAGCACATAAATAACTTTGTTCTCCCATTGTTATATTCTATTATAGTCGACATTTTTTATGAATTATTCAGGCTATAATGAGATCACGGCGTCTCGGAGTCCATCGATGGATACGGTGGCCGTGCCTTTTTTCATGACCACGATTCCTCCGGCGTAGTTGGCCAGGGAGGCCGCCTCTCTGAAGGAGGCGCCTGCGGCCAGCGCCAGGGTCAGGACGCTGATCACGGTGTCGCCCGCGCCTGTGACATCCACGATGTCCGTGGGGCCGCGGATGGGGATCGAAAACAAAGGACGGCCGCGTTCGAAAAGGACCATGCCCTTAGATCCCCGGGTCAGGAGCACGGCCCGGGCCGCGGTTTGCTTCAGGAGCCTCCGCCCCGTCTCTTTCAGCCAGTCGTGATCGTCGCGTGATTCCCTCTGGAGGGCATGCTCCATCTCCGGTTCGTTGGGAGTGGAGACGGTGGCTCCCGGGAAGCTGAGAAGGCGGAAGCGCGAATCCAGGGACAGCGGTGTGCCGGATTTCAGATAGAGCGGGTGGATCTTGCGGTATAGGTCCTCCTTGACAGTGAAATAGTGGTAATCCGAGATGAGGAGGGCATCGACCTGCTTTCTAAGAGCCTTGAGCGCCGCGAGCAGGTCTTTTTTGATGGCAGGAGTGTCAGGGACGCGGCCCTCGCGGTCGATGCGGAGAATCTGCTGCTTGCGCGTGTTCTCCTCCCCGGCCAGCACACGGGTCTTCATGGGTGTGGAGAAGTCTTTGGCCGTGAGGAGATGGTCTGCCGAAATGCCCTGCTTCTTGATCATCGAGCGGACCCTTCGACCGGCCGTATCCGATCCGACCACACCGACAGGGAATGGGGCGGCGCCCAGGGTCTTCAGGTTGAGGAGGGAGTTCCCCGCACCTCCGAGGGAATAGGAGTTGGACTGATGGGACAGGATGAGGACAGGAGCCTCCCGGGAGATGCGGCGGGTGTGGCCGAACAGGTATTCGTCCAGGATATAGTCGCCCCAGACCGCGATCTTTCGACCGGGAAAGCGGTCGATCAATTCGAGGAGGCGCTTTTGTTCTTTGTGCACGGAATTATGACCCAGATTTATTTATCAGAAATCAGGGAAAAAAGCAATCAGTCGGCCGATTCAGTCCGAGCGGAAGACCGCCGTCCAACCGCCCTATGCGATCAGACTGAAACGGCCGGCTTACGAACTCCGCGCTGAATACATGCTCAATATCACGGCAATTAGGATGCATACTCTCGCTTGATGCCAATGGTGGCTGGGATGATTGGGCTGATTGATTTATTGGGGTTTATTGATTAGAGTTGGGAATCTGTGAGGGAGAGGTATAGGTATGCAGGTGAATGAGATCGTAAAAAGGCTGGAGTCGCTGAGCGACGCGAAGGTCGTGGAGGGGATGGCCCGGTTCGGGATAACGGCCGAGACTGTCTACGGAGTGAGCATGCCGCTCCTAAGGGCGCTGGCCAAAGAGATCGGGATAGATCATGCTCGGGCCTTGGCGCTGTGGCGCATTCCCAATCGGGAGACGCGTATCATGGCTGCTTTGACGGCGGACCGCGAACAGGTGACCGAGACGTTGATGGAGGAATGGGTCTTGGACTTCGACTCCTGGGAGGTCTGCGACCAGACCCTGCTGAACCTCTTCGACAGGACCCCGTTCGCCCCTACAAAAGCTGTGGAGTGGTCATTCCGCGAAGAAGAGTTCGTCAAGCGGGCGGGATACGTGCTCATGGCCCGCCTGGCCACGGTCGACAAAAAAGCAGAGGATGCTATGTTTCAGGCGTTTTTCCCCCATATGCGCCGGGGGGCTGAGGATGAGCGCAACTATGTCAAGAAAGCCGTGAACTGGGCCCTGCGCCAGATCGGGAAACGAAACCTGAGCCTGAACCGAAAATCCATAGCCGAGGCTGAGGCTATCCTGCGGCTGGGATCTCGGAGTGCCCGCTGGGTAGCCAACGACGCGCTCAGAGAACTGCGTAGTGAAGCCGTCCAGGCGCGGCTCAAGAAGAAAAACAAATCAAGAAGGGGTGAGGCTAATGACACATAACAAGAGAATCGCGGTGTGGATCGCACTAGCTGCTGTGCTGTCGATCCTGGCCGGTCCCAAGGCGCTTCCGGGTCAGGCCATAGACCGGGAGGGACTGGCCCGGGCGATGGAGAAGGAGATCGAGCAGACCCTGGAGCGGGGAAAGATCCCTTCGGCTACGGTAGCGCTGGTCCAGGGGCAGGAAATCATCTGGACGGGAGCGGCCGGGTATTCCAATATCTGGGCCAAGACCGAGGCCGTGCCCGAGACGGTTTACCTAATCGGTTCGACCTTCAAGACCATGTCCATGTATGCCCTGCTGGGTCTTATGGAACAGGGAAAATTCCGGCTGGACGACCCGGTCTATGACTACCTGGACGATTTCAAGATCCAGGGAGACGATCCCCGGAACCCGGTCACATTCCGCCATCTGCTCACCCATACTTCGGGCCTGCCCGCCGATTTCGGGTCGCATGCAGTCTGGGGGCCTACAGTACCCCCTCCGCTCGAAGATTACCTCAGGAAATCCCTGCGCCTCAAGCAGCCGCCCATGACCGGAACCGTCTACTCCAACACGGCGTACACACTCGTCGGCTACCTGGTGGAAAAGCTGTCCGGCGTGCGCTACAAAAGGTACATCCAGAGGAATATCTTCGATCCCCTCGGTATGACGGACACGGCCTTCGAACCCAAGCCTCACATGGAGGAGCGGCTGTCCATCCCGTATGTATTCGGTTCCAAGACCGGACGCCATGTGCCGGCGGTACGCACCAAGGCCAACGTGTGGCCCGCCGGGATCGTGTACGGGACCGTGCTGGACCAGGCGAAATGGCTGGTCGCCAATCTCAATCATGGGGTGTACGAGGGGCACCGGTTGATAGACGAGGAGACGTTTCAGCAGGTGATGACCAGGCAGTATGATCAATTCACGGGGCCGATCAGCGCAGGTTGGCTGAACGAGACCACTGGATTCGGCCTGACCTGGTGGATGTCGGAGCGCGAAGGCGAGACGCTTTTCGCCCACAGCGGCAGCGTCAGCGGCTACACGGCGTTCATGGTGGGCAACCTGGACAAGAAGACGGGTTTCGCCATCCTGACCAACGGCAACCGGGCCCACAAGCACCTGTTCGCGCTGGCGATCAAGGCACTCGACCTCATCGAGCAGCACCTGAATTAGCGGGGGATAAGTTCGATGACGGATTCCATGTGGGGAGTCTGGGGGAACATATCGAACAAGGCCGCGCTCTTGACCTGAAAGCGGTCGAGTTCTGCCAGGTCGTTCCGCAGATGCTTGGGATTGCAGGACACATACAGGAGGGAAACGCAGTCCATGCCGTTCAGGTGTTTGAGCGCCTTGGGATGGACACCGGAGCGTGGGGGGTCGAGGACGATGAAGAGGGGCTGGGGGAACTCCTCCTGGGACAGATGGCGAGCGTCCTTTAAGAGCGTCTTCACGTTGGACACCGCGTTGCCGGAGATATTCCGCTCGGCCGCCCGGACGGCTGGTTGGTAGTTTTCGAGTATCGTGACACTGTCGAAGAGTGAAGCGTTGAGGATGGCGAAGGAACCCACGCCCCCGTACAGGTCGAGCAGGTGTGCCCGCGATGTGTTGTAACTAGAGAGCACCCCGGAGACGTAGTCGTAGACCTGAGAGGCCATTTCCTGGTTGACCTGAAAGAAACCCTGTACAGGAAAGAGGATGCTTCGGCCCAGGTATTCGCCCAAGAGCATGTCTCCGCCTTTTATAACCTCATAATCCTCGGACACACTGATGTTGCGGTTGTGCGGGACATAGGTCACGACCACGTTGCGGGCCGTGGTGACCTCGGCGTATTCCCGGATGCGTGCCACGGCCCGGTCCAGCCTCTTGTCTTTTTTGTTCAGGACGATGGAAACGGATGAGTCCCCGGGCGGCGTGCGGATGACCGCGTAGCAGAAGGCCCCGAAGCGCCGCCGCACATCGAAATAGAAGACGCCTTGGAAGAATTCCCTGACCTCTGTGAGCAGCGTGTTGAGCTCCGGGAGGGAGATAGCGCACTGCTCGATGTCAACGAACCTGTCGAACGCCCCCTTCTCGCGCAGCCCCAGTCCTTCGGAATGGAAGGCGAAATCCATGCGGTTGCGGTAGTGATAGGGTTCGCCCGAGAAGATCCGGATGTCATCGGTCCCTATGGCTTCGCCGAGGATCGCTTTCTTGGACTCCAGCTGGTCCGAGTACTCCCGGTCCTGGTGGGCACATCCGCCGCAGCGGCCGAAATAGGGACAGAGAGGCTCGGTCATATTGGTCACTGTTGTGTTCTACCTGACATTACATTTCTGATCTTACAGGATATCCTTGATTTCGGAGAGCTTGCCGATGCGGAAGCCGGCCCGGACCCGCTCCGTGTGATTGTCCGAGATGTGGGCGGAATGGTAGTGGGTCAGGTCCCTGCCAAAGGTGCAGAAGACGGTCCTCATCCCCAGCTGTTGGGCCGGCTGGATGTCCTGGACCGGGTTGTCTCCCACGGAGAAGGAGGCCGCGGCGATCCCGTCCATGTCCCTGAGCCCCCGCAGGAAGTGCTTGCCCTCGCCCTTGAGGGCGCGGGTGTCGTCGCTGGCGATCACCATGTCGAACAGGTGGCCGATGCCGACGAAGCCGACGCGGAGTTCGATCACCTTGCGCACCGCGTTGGTGGCCAAGACGTTCTTGTACCCCCGGGAGTGGGCATAGGCCAGGATCTCGCCCGCCCCCGGCACCAGGAAAAGCTTGCCGAAGTTGCTCTCCTGGCAGTGCCGCCAGTCGATCCCCAGGTCCCGGCAGTGGGTGACGTAATCGTGCCACTCCCAGGTGCCTTCCCGCTCCCTCAGGTATTCCTGATAGCGGCCCGCCGCCTGCTCGGCGGAGATGTCCTCCTTTTTGGACAACTCCCGCTCCATGGTGAGGCAGACGGCCTTGTCCAGCTCGGCCTCGTTGGCCAGCGTGCCTGTCCAGTCCCAGAAGATCAGCTTGGATCTCATTTTTTTCCTGTGTGAGTGAAATAAACCGGGATGTCCATTGTACTTAAATCGAGGGGCAGCGGCAATATGTTATCGAAACAAAGGGTAACGGAATGGGGAAAAACTACGTATACCTTAGAGAAGGGGGGCTGAGATGGTAAGCGCCTCGGCCCGCGACAGGAGGCAGCATGAGAGAGACGGCGACCCGGTTGGCAGGGATCGTATGCTTCATGATCCTGATCTTTTGCAGTGTGGTTTTTTCCCAGGAGGCTCAGGCCGACATCGATGAACTCAAGAAGCAAGCCCCCAGGGTGTTTATCGACTGCCGGCGCTGCGATATGGACTATATCCGGACCGAGATCACATTCGTGAACTATGTCTGGGACAGGCGTGAGGCAGACATCCACGTGTTGATCACGACCCAGAGCACGGGCAGCGGAGGCACAGAGTACACCATGGCCTTCATCGGCCAGAGGGACTACGAGGATTATCAGAACACGCTCAGGTTTGTGAGCGGCAGCACCGACACTCCGGATGAGGTGCGTCAGGGATATGTCAAGGTGCTCAAGATGGGCCTGGTAGCCGTGGCGGCGCGCACACCGATCGCCGAGCGGATAGTTGTGGATTTCAAGGAACAGGTCCGGGAGACAGCCGTGGAGGATCCCTGGAACTTCTGGGTCTTTAACTTGGGGGCCCATGGTTTCTATATCGGGCAGTCGCACACCAGCATGCTCGACGTGTTCGGTAATGCATCTGTCAACCGCGTCACACCCGAGTCCAAGCTGCGTCTGGCCCTCAATGCCATGTGGGAGGAGAGCAGCTTCGAGTACGGCGAGGATTCCATCACGAGCTCATCCCGAAGCCGAAGCTTCAGCGGCCTCTATGTCAAGAGCATCAGCGACCACTGGTCCGTGGGCGGCTGGCTGGATGTGAACTATTCGACCTACAGCAACCTGGACCTCGCGATCACCCCGTCACCGGCGGTTGAGTTCAACGTCTTCCCGTATTCGGAATCTACCCGACGGCAGCTCCGGTTCTTGTACCGCCTGAAATACTCCTATGTCCGCTATATGGAAGAAACCATCTATGACCAGACCCAGGAGAACCTCTGGAGCCAGTCTCTGAACACCTCACTGGAGTTCAACGAACCCTGGGGCACGGCAGAGGTTTACCTGTTCGGGTCGCACTACCTTCATGATATGAGCAAGTATCGGATCAGGGTCGGCGGGGATCTTTCCATCCGCATCGTCAAGGGATTGCGCCTGAGCATCGATGGCAGCTATTCCCGCATCCGTGACCAGTTGAGCCTGCGCAAGGGGGACGTCTCGATTGAAGAGGTCCTGCTGCGGCGGCGGGAGCTGGAGACCGACTATAGTTTCTTCTTTTCCGTGGGATTGAACTATTCCTTCGGGTCCGTGTTCAGCAATGTCGTCAATCCCCGCTTCGGCGGAGGGAGAGGTGGAGGCAGGATGATATTCTTCTGATATGTGGAATTTCAGTTAATTTTTCATAAACTCCTTTCTTTTCAAGCGACTATATAATAAGATAGCGTGTTTATTGTTGTATTGTCGCTACGCTGTCGAGAAGACCATGAAAAGATGTATGGTATTACTCCTGATCGTGTGCTGTTTTGCGCTGTGGCCGCTGAAAGCGGAGACGGAGGATGAGGGTAAAAAAACCGGCAAGA
>JAUXEH010000358.1 GCA_030620655.1 Candidatus Aminicenantota bacterium
CGACACTGACACGGCCATCATCAACCAGGCAGTACTCAAACAGTTCGGCTGGCTGGATGCCAAGGGGAAACGTCTGGGCCGGATCATGAACCAGAAGGGCGACCAGAAGCTGTACAATGTCATCGGGGTGGTGGAAGATTTCCATTACGAGTCGCTCCGCAACACCATCGCCCCCGTCGTGATGTTCCTGGGCAACAGCCGGGGCCTGATGTCGTTCCGGATAACGACCGAAGACGTCAGTGGGGTCATAGGGCTCCTGGAAAACAAATGGAAGGAGTTCCGCCCCAACCAGCCGTTTGAGTACATGTTCATGGATGAGCGCTTCAACCGGCTGTACTGGGCCGAGCAGCGTATCGGCAAGATCTTCGGTGTGTTCGCCACCCTAGCCGTCGCCATCGGCTGCCTGGGCCTGTTCGGGCTGGCGGCCTTTACCGCCGAACAGAGGACCAAAGAGATCGGCATACGCAAGGTGCTGGGCGCCTCGGCCCCCGGCATCATCCGGCTCCTGCTCAGGGAGTTCGTGATCCTGGTGGGGATCGCCAACCTGGTCGCCTGGCCCATCGCCTACCTGGTGATGCGGCGCTGGCTCCAGGACTTCGCCTACCGCATCTCCCCCGGCGTCTGGATCTTCCTGCTGGCCGGGCTGCTCACCCTCTTCATCGCCCTGTTCACTGTGAGCTTCCAGGCCGTCAAGGCAGCCCTGGCCGACCCCATCCGGTCGCTGCGTTACGAATGATGGCGCTGGAAGGAAACAATGGCCTCTGCCTTTATGTGTCAAGCGCGAAACGGGGCTTGCGCGTCTTCCACTTGCCGCGTGTGAAATCCGGCACCTTGACCGGGGCGCCGCCCTTGGCTATGGACTGTTCGGACAGCGGTCCGTTGGCGCTCATGATCACCGATTCGTAGACATCGATCGGGGTTTGGGTCCGGTTCCGGACCGCCTCGACGAACATCTTGAGCTCTAGGTAGTCGGTGCCGCCGTGTCCGTATTGGCCGGCCTCACTCAGTATCGCCTTCCACCACGCGTGCTCGTGTTTTTCCTGGTAGGGCGGGAAGGGCTCCCACTCGTGGTACTCGGGGCTGTGCTTAGTCAGATAGACAGCGTTGCGCTGCTCGTTGTAGATGCCGCGCGTGCCCTGGATCATCCAGCGATTGTCATAGGGGCGGGGCAGCTGCATGTCGTAGTTGATGACGATCGACTTCCCCTTCTTAGTGCGGACCACGGTGCTCACGATGTCGCCCTGGGCATACTTGCGTTTGGCGTTGGGGTGATCCGGCCCGAACCGCCGGATGAAGTAGTCGTTGATACCGAAGCAGTCCGTGGCCGTCGAGGTGAGGGTGTCGAACATGTCGCCGCAGCCGATGTCCATCCAGGAGATCACCGGCCCCAGCTGGTGGGTGGGATACTGGTCGCGGTTGTGCTCGAGCAGATACTTGGCCGCCCAGCGGTCCATCCCGGTCTCGGGATCGAAGAACCAGTGGTCGATGCAGTCGTGGGAGTGGGCGCAGTGACAGTGCACGATCTCGCCCAGCATGCCCCTCCGGATCATGTTGAGCACCGCCAGGTTGTCGCGGCGGTGGCTCCAGTTCTCCAGCATCATGCAGGGGACGCCGGTCTCCTCGTGGGTGTCGACCAGCTCCCAGCACTCATCCAGGGTGTAGGCCGCCGGGACCTCTGTGCCGGCGTATTTTCCGGCCTTCATGGCATAGACGGCCATGGGTGCGTGCCACTCCCAGTAGGTGGCGATGATGATCGCATCCAGATCGTCGCGGTCCATGAGTTTCTTGAATGTGTATTCGTCCTTGATGTAGGACTCCGGCTTCTTATGGCCCGCCTTGACCAACATGTCGACGGCCATGTCCAGGTGGGGCTTCTGGATGTCGCACAGCGCCGGGATCTCGACACCTTCCATGCGCAGCAGGATGCCCAACAGGCTGCGTCCGCGGTTGCCCGTGCCCACTACCCCGATCCGGACGGCCTTTTCCTCCGGCGAAGATTTTGAAAATCCAGGCCCCACCGCTCCTGTCGCCAAGCCTACGGCTGCCGCCGCGTTGGCCTTTATGAATTCCCTGCGTGTGATCGCCATATGCCCCTCCTAACGGGAGTTATGGGATTACATTATCAAATCATTGCACTCTCCACAATGCTGCGCCCTATGTCAAAGACCAGCAATTCAGGTATTCAGAGTATTGAGTTTTCAAGGTGGGTCGTGCTAGATTAACATCGAGGAAGAAAGATGACAGAAAAACGTGTGATCAGGCCGAAGCGCGCTGCTTCGGTGTTCTGTCTTACCGCTCTGTTAATCGCGGCCTTCGCGAATTCCTGCGCCCCCGGTGAGAAGGCCGGGAGACTCCCGGACCCGCCCAACATTGTGCTCATCATGGTGGACGACCTGGGGTATGAGGGCCTGGGCTGCAACGGTGGCACATCTTATCAGACTCCTCATCTGGATGAGTTGGCTCAGACAGGAGTCCGGTTCACGCACTGTTACTCAACACCCCTGTGCACGCCGTCCCGTGTACAGTTGATGACCGGGAAGTACAACTTCCGCAACTACACGGAATTCGGCTCGCTTCGTCCCGGGGAGACGACCTTTGCCCATATGTTGCAAGAAGCGGGGTATGCCACCTGTGTGGCCGGTAAGTGGCAGCTGGCCGGCCACTATGAAGGCAGCAACTACCAAGGTGAAGGCACTCTTCCCGATGAAGCCGGCTTCGACGAACACTGCCTCTGGCAGGTCGACAGGCTGGGATCACGCTACTGGAACCCTGTGATTCAGCGGAACGGCGCCCTGCAGGAGGGGCTCGAGGACCGCTTCGGACCCGATGTGGTGTGTGATTTTATCGTGGATTTCATTCAGCGGTATCGGGAAGAGCGATTTCTTGTGTATTATCCCATGATCCTGACCCACAGCCCCTTTGTTCCCACGCCCATGGATTCTCCTGGCGAACAGGAGCGGGATTTCGGCGACAGAACGAACTTCATCAGCATGGTAGCCTATGCCGACTTTCTTGTGAGTCGGATCGTCAAGGCCCTTGATGACCTGGGCCTGCGGGATGACACCATGATCGTCTTCACGTGCGACAACGGGAGCCCGAGGGGTATCTCCTCTCAGATGGGCACACGCACGATTGCCGGGGGCAAAGGCTACACCACCGATGC
>JAUXEH010000332.1 GCA_030620655.1 Candidatus Aminicenantota bacterium
CCCCAACCCCTTCAGACCCGCCCCCGCCCGCCCTCCTTAAAAGGAGGTCAATCCTTGCAGGGCTCGGACAGAATGGCAAGGCCTCATGGATACCGGGAGACTGGGACAGCCATATCATCCGCCTAACCACCCCATGGGCTCGGAAAAAAGGGCAAGACCTCCGGATTCCAGCCCATCCTGAAAGGATTATACTCTTCTTCACCCCATGGGCTCGGAAAAAAGGGGAGAGTCAAAGGAATCTCAGAGGAAAAAAACTCCACGGATTATGGGAAAGAACGTCGCTGTAGTTGCGACAATGAGAGGTTCGCTTTATAATGCTTGTTTGTGATTGAGAGAGGAGAGACATCATGCTGAAACGGGCCTTCATAGATCCAAGGCTGGGGATCGCGGCTCTTCTGATCCTGTGTGGATTCGCCCTGTTCGCTCAGCAGAAAGAGATCACCATCCGCAACATCACCGATGAGACGGTGCAGTACAGGATAACGGCTGTCCGGTCCACGGACGAGCCGAAAAAACACTCGATCAAGGTCGATGTTATCGCCCGGCTTCCCGGGGAGGAGCCCTTGACAATATATTTCGAACGCCCGGATGGAACCCAGTCGTACGTCCTGGAGCCCGGCATGCCGTATTCGTTCCGCTACGATGAAAACGGAGATCTGGAGCTGTACGAAGGCTCCCACGGGCGGGAAGACGCCATTGATCTGGCGCCCTATGTGTCCACCCCTCCGGCCGTAGTGGAGAAGATGCTGGAGATGGCCCGGATCGACAAGAATGACGTGGTCTATGATCTGGGCTGCGGCGACGGCCGTATCGTGATCATGGCGGCCGTCAAATACGGCGCCCGCGGAGTGGGGATCGACCTCGATCCCGAGCGGATCAAGGAGTCCAACCTGTATGCCAAAGGTGCCGGAGTTGAAAATCTCGTCCAGTTCCGCATCGAGGATGTCACCAAGTCCGACATATCCCAGGCCACAGTCGTGACCCTCTACCTGCTCACGGAATCCAACGAACTGATGCGCCCTTCGCTGGAAAAGCAGCTCAAGGCCGGGGTGTATGTGGTCTCGCACAACTACCGCATCCCCGGATGGGAACTCAAGCTGGTGGATGAGGCCGAAATCAAAGGCGAGGACGGCGGCAACCACAACATTTATGCCTATCGGCGTTAAGAGGATTTCAAGGGTTGGCCGCAGCTCTGGAAGGGCTGATCATTCGATAGGCAGGATCATGGTCGCCATGTGAATTTGTCCATAAGCGCAAACACCACCGCATCGAAGGCCAGCAAGAGAGCTGCGGCCGATATTTTAGCAAGCCACCGGTGGGCCAGAAAGCGGCGTCTCACATAACAAAGCAGCCCGTATATCGCCATGACTTCCAGAGCGAAAGGGATGAATCCCAGGTATCCCAGGACCGGCATCTGGAATATGCGGCCGAACTCGAAGTAGGGGAGCGAGTACTCCCAATGGGATCCGGCCCAGAAGTTGAAAAACTCCCAGACAAAACCCGTGGTCAGCCCCGCCGCCGCCCAGCTCCAGAACCGCGTCCCGTCTCTTCGTTCCCAGTCGGAGAGGAGTGAGGGATTTCCGAGATGGAAATTGAGCGGTTCCAGAAGGAAGATAAAGCACAGCCAGACACACGGGAAAAACAGGCGAGGCCAGAGAAGCGTTGCTGCCAGCAGGAGAAACCCGAATGAGGCGCTGAGGCAGAAGAATCTATCCGAAGTTTTGAACCGGGGGAAGGGCATCCTCCGCTCTGCCAGCCTCTGACGGAAAAACTCGGCCAAGACCATGAGTGCTGGAACAACAGAGGCGAAGGCCGTGAAATATCCCAGCCATCTCTGCCAGAGTGGATTAGGCAGCTCGTGGTAACTCCAGTTCCGGAGCCTCAGGTTGAAGAGTTCGAATACCAACCATACGGAGACCGAGACGAACGCCATGAACAGGGCATCCCGCTCCGGTCGGGTAAAAAGCGACGAACCGCCCTTCCGGTAATTGAGGCTGTCCAAGATGAGTATGAACGGCCACCAGGCAAAGAGATAGAACCAGGTGCGCATGAAGGCACTGCCGGAGACGAGCAGCAGCGCGGCCCCCGCCAGGACTGCGGCACCCAGGAACAGGTTCGCTCTGATGAGTTTTCCCCGCATGGCTGTATGATCTTTTTCGCCGGGCTAAAGAGGCAAGCTGCGAAGGATCTCCGCCATACGGCGGATGTAGTCGGGATCGGTACCGCAGCAGCCGCCTATGATGTTGGCGCCGTTCGCAACGATATCCGGGACGTGCTTGACGTAGTCTTCCAGTGGCTGGGAATACACAACACTGCCGTCCTCTGAGATCTCGGGCTGGCCTGCGTTGGCCTGGATGACAAGCGGCAGTGCGGTGGCAGCGCGCAGCTCGGCGACCAGATCCACCATCTGCTCGCTGTCCAGGGTGCAGTTGGCCCCCACGCCCTGGATCTGGTTTTTCTCCATCTCTTCCACGAATTGGGCGATGCTGTTCCCCATAATGGTGAAATAGCCCCGTGGGGTTTGGTTGAAGGTCATGGTGATGAGGACCGGCTGCCCAGAGGCTTTCCGAACGCCCTTCAAGGCGCTGAGCGCCTCCTGAAGATCGTAGTGGGTCTCGAGCAGGAAGATGTCCACCCCGCCGTCCGCCAGGCCGCGGGCCTGCTCGTAGAAGCTTTCTTCGAATTGATCCGGAGTGTACTCACCTTGCGGCTGTAAAAACTTACCTGTGGGGCCCATGCTGCCCACTACGAATTTCCCCTCCGGGCGGACCGCGCAGGCCAGCTCGGCGGCGGCCCGGTTGAATTCATGGCAGCGGTCTTCCTGGCCGTAGGCGGCCAGTTTTATGGCGCTCCCGCCGAAGCTGTTGGTGGAAACCGCATCTGATCCGGCGTCAAAATAGTTTTGGTATATCTCCTTGACCACGCCCGCCAGCACCAGGTTCCACGACTCCGGACAGGCCCCAGGTTTGAAGCCTCTCTTGATGAGCTCGGTACCGATGCCTCCATCCAGGAGTACCACACGCTCTCCCACGAGGTCCATGAATGTCGCGGCCATTGTCTTCTCCTTCTACCCTGAACTATTCATAAAAAATGTCGATACTTCGTTCAAAAAAACAATATCAATCATTTACATTATTCTTCCAGTAAATCACCCTGACATTTCCGTTTTCAATGTGCTTTTTATTCATAATCGACATTTTTTACCCTTCGGGCGAGATGATCTCGCCGCATCTACTTCGTTGCAAAGGATTTGCGGTGGTATACCACAGCTTCATCCTTTGCGCCTCGCATCTACGGCAATCTCAACTCGTGAATAATACAGGCTAAAATACCTACCCATAATATCCCCGCCCCATGCCATTGTCAAAGCTGAACCGGACTCTACTCCCTGATCAGTGACTAGAGGCCAAAGAATATTCAATCATTCTTAGATTATTGCTGACCGGGCGGAATTCGGAAGCCGGCCGTTTTCAGTCCGAGCGCATAGG